>CALGIA010000299.1 GCA_937916005.1 uncultured Rhodospirillaceae bacterium | reverse complement strand
CCGTGGATGCGGCGCTGGCCATGCAGTGCTTCATCACGGCGGCGGAATCGGTCGGGCTGGGGACCGCCTGCATCAGCGAAGTGCGTAACCGGATCGGCGAGCTGTCCGACGTGCTGGATCTGCCCGAGGGTGTGTTTCCCATCTCGGGCCTGACCGCCGGATGGAAAGCGGCGGACGGCTTCATCAACCAACGCATCCCGCCGGCGGTGGCGATCCACCGGGACCGCTATGACGACGGCGCGCTTGAAAGCGAGATCGAGGCCTATGACCGGCGCCGCCACGACATCTTTCCCATCGCACCCGACAAGCAGCGTCATGCCGACAAGTACGGCGCGGCGGATTATTGCCCCTGGTCGGAAAACGCCGTGCGCCAGCTATCGGTTCCCGAACGTCCCGGGTTCCGGGACTATCTCAAATCACACGGATTCGCGCTGGACTAAGATGGCGGACTAAGATGGCGGACTAAGACGGCGGACTAAGACGGCACGCCGGCGACGGCTTCGATTTCGATCAGCATGTCCGGGTCAACCAGCTTGGCAATCTCCACCAGGGTCGAGGCCGGGCGCGTATCGCCGAAGATCCCCTGGCGCACCGGGTTGATCAGGGCGCGGTGTTCCATGTTGCGCAGGAAGACGGTGACTTTCAGCACATCCTTGAACCCGCAGCCCTCGGTGGCAAGTATCTTGCCCATGTTTTCGAAAACCCGGCGGGCCTGGGCCACTACGTCGCCCTTGCCGATCACATTGCCGGCGCTGTCGGTGGCGACGATGCCGGAGATGAACAGCAGGTCGCCGAAGCGCACCGCGTCCGTGTAGTGGCTGACCGGCGGCCCGAGTTCCTCAAGCCGGATTTCTTTTCGCATTCCGGTCCCCTTCAGGTCGCGTCGACGGCCTGGCCCACATCCTGGGGCGGCGTGGCGCGCTCCAGGTCCGAGCGCAGATATTTTCGGTTTTCGCCGTTGAACAGCGTGCCGATCAGCCCCCGATTGATATCGGACGTGCCGAACAGCGCATCGCAGATCGGGAATGTCAGATTGAAATTCCGCGTCTGCATATAGCCGAGATCGTGATGGGTGATATGCATGAACCGCACGGTGTTGATCAGCGGCACATATTTCAGCCAGGCCCAGCGCGGGCTGACCAGATGGGCCGAGGTGTGGAGCCCTTCATACATGACGAAATAGCCGGCCATGGTCAGCATCACGATCAACCCCGCATTGGACGACCAGACCGCCCACATGACCAGCGCCGCCGGCGCGGCGGCGAGCAGAAAGGCGATCGGCGCGAAGGGCGGGAACAGCAGCGCGCGCCATTGTTTCTGGCCCTTGTAGCTGAGGTCGTGATTGGTAAAGAACTGGTGGTGCACCCCGGCATGGCGGTAATAGATCGCCTCCAGACCTTTGACGGGGTGGTGCAGCAGCCAGCGATGGCCGGCCCATTCGCACCAATTGCCGAACAGGAAGATGGGGACAATCAAGCCCCATTCCCACGCCGTCGCGTTCTCAATGGAAGACCAGCACCACAGAGCCGTACCCAGGGTCACGAACAGGGTAAAGGCGAGATGCATTTCGCCCCGGTACCAGCCGGGAGTTTCGGAGACAAAGCGGTCGCGGAACCGTTTCTGGTAATCTATTTCGCGCTGGCTTGGTTGCGGTCCGGTTGTTGCTTGCGTCATAGCTGTCATTCTCCGGGCTTCATTATTTTCACCGTGTCCAAAGTGTAGGCGCGCGCGGATTGGGGGGCAACACCCGGCATGCTATACGGATCACCGGCGCGGCAATTGATGCACATCAGGGGAATTCACATGACACTCGAACGGGTAACCACCGGCAAACCCCTGGAAAGCCGGATGCTCCATGGGCCGGGGGTGATCGCATCGGGCCGCACACTGCACACGTCGGGCCTTGTGGCGCGCGATGCAGACGGCGCGGCGGTCGGCATCGGCGATATGAAGGCCCAGCTGGAACAGGTCTGGCGCAATCTGGCTGATGTGATCGACGCGGCCGGGGCGGATTTTTCCCGCGTGATCAAATTCACCATCTATGTCACCGACATGGACGAATACCAGCGGGTGCGCGACATCGGCAATGAATTCTATGTGGACAAACCGGCCGCGACATTGGTGGAAGTCTCGCGCCTGGCCAGCCCAGAAATGATGGTCGAGATCGAAGCCATTGTAGCGCTTGATTAACCCTGGGCTGTGAGGCCCGGCTGCCAGAGGATATCTGTCGCGCCATCATTATTGGCGCGCCGCGCCAGCACGAACAGCAGGTCGGACAGCCGGTTGAGATAGATGCCGGCCTGGCTGTTGACCGGCTCGGCGGCGGCGAGGGCCGAAAAATTCCGTTCTGCGCGCCGTGTCACCGTGCAGGCGAAATGCAGATGGGCCGCCGCCGGCGACCCGCCCCGCAACACAAAAGATTTCAGCGGTTGAAGCCCGTCATTGGCCCCATCGATTTCCGCCTCAAGCCGCACGACCTGACTGGCCTGGATCCGCAGATTGCCGTCAGCCGGGTCATCCCCCGGCCGCGAAATATCCGCGCCCAGATCGAACAGATCGTTTTGCACGCGCCGGAGACTATCGAACATATCACCGGGCTCAAGATACAGCAGAGCCAGGCCGATTGCGGCGTTGGCTTCATCGGTATCGCCCTGGGCATGCATGCGCGCGGAATATTTCTCAACGCGCGTACCGTCGCTCAGGGAGGTCTGCCCCCCATCGCCACCCCGAGTATAGATCCGGTCCAGCTTCACCATGTCATCCGCCTATCTGCTAGCGTTTCACAAAAGCCTTCAGGCCGTCGAACAAATCAATGTCGTTGATCACGCGGGGCACCTTGTGCTGGCCGCCCAGCTGACCCCGCGATTTCATCCAGGCCGCGAAGGTTCCCGGTGGGACCGGATGGATTTCCGGCCGGTTCATACCGTAACCATCGGCCCGGTGGGCGGCGTAATCCTCATTGGTCTCGCATAGCGCCCGGTCCAGGGTCTCGGCGAATTCGCCGATCGCAGACGCCCCCGGCACGCCATTAGGGTATCGAGGGGAAAATTCGACAATATAAAGATGACCGCCCAATTCACCCTCGGTTTGCGAAAACAGCGCGCCCACGGCGTAATCCGTAATAGCCGCGTTGATCCGCGCCGCCGCCTGAGTGATCGACTCTTCAATCTCGGCGCCGATCAGATGTTCGCCGAACGGCGACAGCATATAGGACGTGCGTCCGGTCACGCGCAGCCGCGGCGGGTCGAGCGTCACGAATTCAACCGTGTCGCCCAGTATGTGACCGAACATCCCGGCGCAGTTCGACAGCACGATGGCGTAGTTTATGCCGGTTTCCACGGTGTCGACCCAGTGCCGCGTGGGGTTGGGCGAATCCAGTTCCCCGACCGGCACGAACTCCATGAAGATCCCGGAATCCAGCATGAGCCGGAGCCCGTCATCGGGCCCCCGGTCGGCGACCGCGATGAACCCCTCGCTGGCGGGATAGACCTCGCGCAGTTCCGCATGGCTGCCTTTGAGGAGATCATCGAAGCGCCGGCGGTAGGGCGCGAAATTGACCCCGCCATGGATCAGCAGATCCAGATCGGGAAAATAATTCACCAGTTCCCGCGGGCTGTCGGCTCGCAGCGAGGCCAGCTTGTCGAAGAATATCAGCAGCCAGCTCGGCGTGCCGCTGATCGACCGGATATCGGTTTGAATCGACAATTCGATGAGCCGGTCGATCTTTTCTTCCCAATCCTCGATCAATGCCAGCGATTGGGGCGGGAAATAGCGCGGCCGCACCCACCAGGGCAGTTCGCGCACCGCGATGCCGCTGAGATCGCCGCTGTATATGCCCGGCGCGCGCTCGATCAGGTCGGTGCTGCCGCCGAGCATGAAGCTGCGCCCGGCCAGCACGCGGCTGTCGGGCCGGTTGTTGATGTGATGGCACAGCAGATCGAACGATGCCTTGCGGTTCGACGCCATCAGATCGGCGCTGCACGGGATAAATTTGGTGATCCCCGTGGTGGTGCCCGACGTGACCGCGAAATAGGGAATCGTGCCCGGCCAGGAACAATTGGTCAGACAGGGGAAATCCCGCTCCCAATATTCGGACCAGAAATCCTCGAACCGGCGCAGCGGGACCCGGTCCTGAAAATCGCGCACATTCCGGATGGCGGCGAAATCATGGTCGCGGCCGAATTTTGTATCGCGCGCCTTGCCCACCAGCGCCAACAGCTCACAAATCTGGGAGTCCACCGGCGTGGCGCGCGCCAGATGGCGCAGCCGCCAACGCGCATAGGTCCGGAGCAGAGGCGTGGCGTTGAGCATGGTAAGCAGTAACTTTCGATTCGGGGAATCACGGTAATTGGGGAAGTATAGCGTGAAGCTGTCGCTTCATTGCCATATCATATTTACGTGTATATACAAGTTATATGGCAAAGCAAAATTTGGAAAACACCGGCGCGGGCCGTATCGCCTGGCAATGCACCTGCTTCAATGTGCGCCGCGCCGCGCGCGCGGTCAGCCAGATATATGACGATGCGCTGGAACCCTGCGGCTTGCGGATCAACCAGTTTTCCCTGCTGGGCGCGGTGGAATCCACCGGCCCGACCACGGTCAGCGATCTGGCGCATCTTCTGGAGCTGGACCGGACCACATTGACCCGAAATCTGAAGACCCTGGAAAAATCCGGCCTGATCGCCATTTCCCCCGGCCAGGACCGGCGCGAACGGCTGGTCGCGGCGACGCCGGATGGTATCGACCTCATGGCCCGGGCCAAGCCCTTGTGGCGCGCGGCCCAGGACCGCATCATCGCCGAGCTGGGCGCCGAGCGCTGGCGCCGGATTACCGATGATCTTGATGCATTGTCGATGATCGATCTGGTATAATGGTCTACCCCCTTCCTCAACTGACATAGGCGGCCCACAACCGTGCTCGCCCAGATCGCCTCCATCATCGCGCCGCTTTTCATCTGCGCGGGCATCGGTTTCATCTGGGGCCGTACGGGCAAGCCGTTCGAATCCGGCATGATCACCAATATGGCGCTCAATCTGGGCATGCCGGCGCTGATATTCTCCAACCTGACCAAGCTTCAGGTGCCGTCGGACCAGTTCATGCGCATGGCGGGCATCTACAGTGTCTCCGTGGTGTGTTCACTGATTCTGGGCGCGGCGATTGCAAAAATCATGCGGCTGGATCTGCGCACCTATATCCCGGTGCTGTCGTTTTCCAATACGGGGAACATGGGCCTGCCGCTGACCCTGTTCGCCTTTGGCGAGGAAGGCCTGACCCTCGGGATCTGCATTTTCGTCATCGCGTCGATCTGTGGCCTGACCATCGGCGGGGGCATCTATTCGGGCCGGACATCGTTCGACATCATTTACCGCAACCCGCTGATCTACGGCATCCTGGCGGCGCTGTTCTTCATGCTTACCGACACGCGTCCGCCCCAATGGCTGGCCAACACCACCGCGCTTCTCGGCGGGATGGCGATTCCCATGATGATCATTTCCCTTGGCGTCGCCATGTCGCGGCTTGAGGTCAGGAGTTTCCCGCGCAGCGCCGGGCTGTCCGCCATCAAGCTGCTGGTCGGTTTTGGGCTCGGCTGTGGCGTCGCCGAATTATTCGGCCTGACCGGGGTCGAGCGCGGCGTTCTGATCCTGCTCTGTTCCATGCCGGTCGCGGTGCATAATTACCTGTTCGCCCAGCGCTATGACCGCAGCCCGTCGGAGATCGCGGGCATGGTGCTGATTTCCACCGCCATGTCCTACGCCACCCTGCCGGCGTTGCTGTGGTTCGTGCTGTAGAACCTGCTTCGGTAAACCCTGCTTCATAAGTCCCGCGCCATCGCCGCCAGTTCATGCTTGCGGACCTTGCCGCTATTGGTCGCGGGCAGGGTGTCGGCGATAACGATCCGGCTCGGAATTTTATAGGGCGCCAGCCGTTCCGATGCCCATTGGCGAAGCTGGTCGGGCGTCACCTCCTTGCCCGGCGCGGGCTGGACGAAGGCGACGATCTCTTCATTGCCGTCGATCCTGCGCCCGACCACGCCGCACAGTGTCACCGCGGGATGGGCGGTGAGAACCCCCTCGACTTCCGCCGGAAATACATTGAACCCGGACCGGATGATCAGTTCGCGGGTGCGCCCGACAATCCACAACGAGCCGGTATCGTCGATGCGGGCGAGATCGCCCGTATTGAACCACCCGTCGGGCCGCAGCACGGCGTCGGTCGCGTCCTGATCACGGTAATACCCGATCATGATTTGCGGTCCGCGCACCCATAATTCCCCTACCTGCCCCGAGTCCACCACCCCGCCGGTCGCGGGATCGATCAGGCGCAGTTCGGTTTCGGGCGTTGGCGGACCGGCGGATTCATTGTCATGGGGATCATCGATGCGCATCACCGATATGGTCGGCGACGCCTCGGTCAGGCCATAGCCGTTGAGGAACGGAAGCCCGAGAATTTTTTCCATGCGGCGCTTGAGATCCAGATCGATGAATGCCCCGCCGCCGGACACATAGCGCAATGCGGGAGCCGTCAATGTCAGACCCTCGGAATCCATATATTCCAGCAGTTTGGCGTACATCGCCGGCACGCCCTGCAAAATAGTGGTTCCCGCGCTTAGCGCCCCATGGAGACGCGCCGTGTCGAACCGCGGTTCCATCTCCACGCTTGCCCCGGCCCAGATGGCGCCGAACACCCCGTTTCCCAGCCCGTAGATATGGGTGATGGGCAGCACGCAGTAGAGCCGGTCGGCGGATGTCGCGTGCCGCATGTCGACCCAGATCCGCGCCATGAAAATCATGTTGGCGTGGCTCAGCATCACGCCCTTGGGCGCGCCGGTCGTGCCCGAGGTGTAAAGAATGTAGGCGGGGTG
>CALGIA010000298.1 GCA_937916005.1 uncultured Rhodospirillaceae bacterium | reverse complement strand
AACGCCAGGATACGCCGCCTTCATTCTCCATCACCAAGATTCAGCTATAGCTCCTTCATCATGCCGCCCATTATCTGATCGGCCGCCATGGAAAGAGCGCAAGGGCCGAGGCTGTAAAATTCGCCAACGCGCATTACGGGAACGGAAACACGGTTGGCGGTGATCTATGGCTCGGCGTTTCGCGTGTGATCGAACATCTCAGCGGCGAGCGTTCATTCTTTCGCCGCCGGTCCTCCGTCGGCATAGCCGAACCGCTCGATATCGGGCGTTAGAATTTCCAGGGCGCCGGCCAGCTGACCGGCGTAATTGGGCCAGCGCAACCGGGAACGCTGGTAAATCGGTTCGGCCACCTGATGATAGCTCGGCGTGTTGATCATCTCGGGTCTGCGCGCCTGGCTCGAATGATCCAGCACGGCCGCATTCCAATCCACGCCGAGGAATTCCAGCAACGCCCGGACAACCGGCTCCGTGTCAGACACCAGATCTTCATAGCGCACGGAATGATACGCAAGCGGCAGGACGGATGCGTAATGCCGCCAGAGATCCATCGCGCGGGCATAAAGAATGGCCGCATCCTCCACGGTAAAAAAGTTGGCCATGGCCGACGTGATCGCAAAATCCTGCATGAAACAGCTCAGACAGACATCACAGGGGTGACGCAAGGACAGCACGAATTTGGCGTCCGGGAATATCCTGTGGATGGGGCCCGCCTGAACCAGATTCAGCGGCAATTTGTCGACCAGGATTTTTTCGCCCGCCCCGTGCCCCGCTTCCCGATCGAGCGCCTCGAAATAGACCTGCCGCAGATGGACAATCTGGTCCGGGGTCAGGGCCGCCAGGGACCCGGGATAATCGCCCGGCAATCTCGAAGCTTCCCGCACCAGTGTCTCGAATGCGGGGGTTTCCTCCAGGGTCCGAATATCGGGGTGGCTGTTGAGAATTTGCTCAAGCAGGGTTGTCCCGGATCTGGGAAAGCCGATCATGAACAGGGGCGCGGGCCGCGCGCCCGGCGGTGACGGGGCCCAGCCTTCGATCCATGCGGGGGTGAAGGCGGATTTCAGCGCGTCGATGGCTCCGAGATAGGCGTCCTTATCCGCCGCCTGGGCCGACCACTTGCGCGCGGCAAGCCGGTTGGCCTCGGTAAAATGCCCAAACGCCTTGGCATAATCCCCCAACCTGTCGCGCGACCGGCCGAGCTCAAAATCAATCTTTTCCCGGATCGGGGCGGGCGTCGGTGTATCGGAAAGCCGGTCGAGCCGGCTGGCGGCATGTTCGGTTTTTCCATCGCGCCGTTCCAGCCGGGCGGCAATGAGATTGATCAGCGGATCGCCCGGCGTGGCCGCCAGCCCCCTGGCGACCCAGTCGGCGGCGTCCTCCAGCCGGTTGCGCTCCTCGCAGAGCCGCGCCAGATGTCCCATGGTCTCCGCGTGACCGGGCCGCAATTCGAGCGCCTTCAGATAAGCCTCGATCGCTTCATCGTCGCGCCCGAGCGCCTGCAGCACGATGCCCATATTGTGATGGGTTTCGCTGGCCCTGGGTGCGAAGGCGATGACTTTGCGGTAAAATTCTAGGGCGAGGTCGTTATTGCCCGCCTGATAGGCCAGCACGCCGAGCAGATGCAGCGCGTCCGTGTGGTTCGGCCGCGCCCGCAGCACGCGGCGATAGAGCTGTTCGGCTTCGCGCAGATTGCCGGCCTGGTGGGCGCGAAACGCCTTGCCCAGAGTCGCATCTATTTTACTGCCGCTTTTGACCAACCTGTGACCTCAAACCTGTGACCTCAAAACAGTCCGGATTGCGTTACGCCAACCCAAAGTAACCGCAATGCCAGCCCCGTCAACAGGACCTGGAAGAATATCCGGAACAGGCGTTCCGGCATGTGGTTCAGCGCCTTGTGTCCGAGCCAGCTTCCCAGCACGCAGCCGCATAACATGGCGGCCATCAACGGGATATAGGCCGAGACCGCCATGCCCAGCGTCCCGAAGGCGATGAGCTTCATGATATGGACGATGGTCATCAGCGAGCCCAGGGTGGCGGCGTGATTGCGCCGGTCCGGGCTGGCGGACGCAACAAACGGCGCGACGATGGTGCCGGTTGCGCTGACGAACATGCCGAGGAATGTCGCGCCGAACCCGACCACGGCGAACCGCTTTGTCTCCGACCCCAGACGGGCGAATTTCGGCAGCCACGCCAGGATCAGGATAAATATTCCGATGATGCCCTGCAAAATCGCGGACGGCAGCGACACGAAGATTTGCGCGCCGATGATCGCGCCAAGGGCCGACCCCAGCATGAAGGGGATCAGGAGACCGCGCATGATATAGCGCCACATGATGATGGCGCGGCTGGCCCCGGCCCCAAGCTGCACCACGGTGTGAACCGGCACCAGGATTACGGGCGGAAAGACCAGCGCCATGATCGCCAACAGGGCCAGACCGCCCGCCGTGCCCGTCACCGACCCCAGAAACGTCGTGGCGATTGATGCCAGGGTCAGCCCCCAGAAAATCCAGCCATTGATGTCGGGAATACCGAAATATTGCGCATCCACCACTACTGACCAAACCTTTACTGAATGAAACCCGGCCGTTTGTATACCTTCCCGGCCGACCGGCCTATACTGGCGGCGCGCGAAGATTCAACAGCGGAAGCGGTTCAATGGCGAAATTCTACTCCCCCGATCTCGGCTCCCAGGCCGACAACCCGTTCGCGCGGGATGCGGACTCCAGGCTGGTGCGCCGCGGCTTCTGGCTCGACATGGGCGATCGCTCCGTGGTGTTGGCCATGACACAGGGCATCGGCGCGGCCCTGCCCAACGATCAGAAACGCGCCCACCTGGAAGACATCGGCCGCGGCCACCTGATCGACCAGGTCTGTATCCAGGAAATTTTACCGCCCGAACGCTGATAATTCGCCAAACCGGCGCTCAAACATGGCGAACGATCTCCAACTAAGCTATGAATAGCCTGATTCCGGCATAAGGATGGGTGGCCGAGCGGTTGAAGGCACTGGTCTTGAAATGCGGTCACGCCTGTTCGGCTTAGTCCTGACTGGTGCGTAAGAGACTGGATTTCCGTCAGTTTAGAGTACCGTCCCATTCCCACCGCCCGTCTTGATACGGTCTTGTGCTGGGGTGTCTGGTGCCAATTTGGGTGCCAATAAAAAACCCCACCCAAGACATTCCGAGCATGGCCAATTGATGGTTCAAACCGCCGATTTGGAGGCGCGGGATCAACGGCATATCAAAGCCTAAACGATATTAAAAGAAGTGTTGTTGACTCTTGATATGCAACGAAGGAGAGTGTTGGTGGGATTGGCGTCCGAGGATAAGAGGATGCTGGGCGTGAAGAAAATCATATTGGCGGCGGCGCTGATCGCTTGCACATACTCAACATCTATCATTTCGGTCCCGGCTTTAGCTGGGCCATTTTTTGTTGGCTTAGGCGACCTTTCGGGCGGGGCTATATTCAGCGAGTCTCAGGCTCTAGGTGATGCGCTCTCTGACGACGGCTTAGTTGCGGTGCCTTCGGCCGGCCGTAGCGTTTCATCGCACGCTTCAGAAACTTCAGTGCAGCCTTGCGATCCCGGCGTTTTGTGGCGAAAACTTCGAGCACCTCGCCTTCGTGATCAACCGCACGCCAGAGATAATGCGTCTCGCCATTGATCCGTACAAACACCTCATCGAGATGCCAGCGCCAACACGAATAGGACCGGTGATGAACGCGCCGCTTCCGGATCTCCGCGGCAAACATCGGACCGAACCGGTTCCACCAGAAACGCACAGTTTCGTGACAGATGTCGATGCCGCGCTCGAAAAGAAGATCTTCGACCTGCCGCAAAGAAAGCGGATAGCGGATGTACATCATCACCGTGAGGCGGATTATCTCTGGCGAACTGTTGAAATAGCGGAAGGGATTTTGCATCGCTGCAAACTACGGAACTCCCCTGCTCGCCTCAAGCGGATTTGCTCTGACACTGCCGAATTATCTGCTGCGAAATGTTGAAATGAAGAAAGAGATTTTGTATAGCAGGAAGCTACGGAATGCCACCCCCTGCTCAAACCGATTTGATCTGCCGATGCCGCTGTCGAT
>CALGIA010000297.1 GCA_937916005.1 uncultured Rhodospirillaceae bacterium | reverse complement strand
CCGCACCGGCATGTCCAATGCGCCGCGCGCCTGGTGGACGCTGCGCTATTTCGGGCATGAGAATGTATCGGTCCTGAATGGCGGGCTGAAGAAATGGATGGCGGAAGACCGGCCAACGGATTCGTCGGCGCCCCGCGCATCAAGCGGTTCTTACACCGCGACGGTTCAACCGTCACGGATCCGGTCCCGCGAAGAAATCATCGCCAATATCAAGACCGGCGCGGAACAGGTTGTCGATGTGCGCACCGCCGGCCGTTTCAATGGAACCGAACCGGAACCCCGCGCCGGTATGCGGTCGGGCCATATTCCGGGCAGTCTCAATTTGCCGTTCGGCAATCTGATCGACCCGGACAGCGGCCTGTTTCGGGGCGCGGATGCGCTTGCCGCTTGCTTCAACGAGGCCGGCATCGACATGAACAAGCCGGTGATTACAAGCTGCGGATCCGGGGTGACGGCCTGTGTGGTCGCGTTCGGACTGCATTTGCTGGGCCATAATTCGGTCGCCGTTTATGACGGATCGTGGACCGAATGGGGCGGCCGCGAGGACACGCCGATCGAAGTCTGACCAGGACAGCGCTTATTTGGGCGCGTAGGGATTCTTGCTCTTGCGCGGGTTGATCCTGATCGGAACCCCGCCCAGGTCAAAATCGTCCCGCAGACCGTTGGCCAGATAGCGCAAATAGGATTCGGGCAGGAGTTCGGACCGGTTGCCGAAAATTGCGAATGTCGGTGGCCGCGCCTTGGGCTGGGTCATGTAGCGTATTCTCAACCGCTTTCCCTGAACCAGCGGCGGCGGGTGACGTTCGACCACTGCGTCGAGCCATCGATTGAGTTCCGCCGTGGGAAGCCGGCGGTTCCAGGTTTCGTAGGCCTTGAAGACAGCCGGCAGTAATTTGTCCGTGCCCGCGCCGGTCAACGCCGACAGGGTAATGACCGGGATGCCGCGGACCTGGGGCAACGAACGTTCAAGACGGTCGTAAAGCTGGCGAAGCACATCTTCCCGATCCTTTACGATGTCCCATTTATTGACCGCGATCACCATGGCGCGGCCTTCCTCGACCACCTGATTGGCGATGGTGAGATCCTGGCGCTCGCCGATTGCTTCACCGTCGACCAGCAGCACAACCACATGGGCGAAGCGGATGGCCCGCAGGCTGTCGGCAACGGACAGTTTTTCCAGTTTTTCCGCAACCCGCGCCCGACGCCGCATCCCGGCCGTATCGATCAGCCGGATGTCGTGCCCGTTCCAGTTCCACTGTATGGCGATGGCGTCCCGTGTGACCCCCGGTTCCGGCCCCGTAATGACGCGTTCTTCACCGATCAGCCGATTGACCAGGGTTGATTTCCCCACATTGGGCCGGCCGATGATCGCCAGCTGCACCGTACCGCCCGCACCGTCTTCCCCGGATTTGTAATCACCCTCCGAGGCGTGCTCCACCAGGGCATCGAACAGATCGGACAGGCCTTCGCCATGTTCGGCGGAAATGCCGACGGGCTCGCCAAGGCCCAACTCGAAGGCCTCAATCTGGCCGGACCGTCCGCCGCCTGCTTCGCATTTATTGGCGACCAGAATGACCGGGGTCGGTGATTTTCGGATCCATTCGGTGAAGTGCCTGTCCATCGGGGTCAATCCGATGCGGGCATCAATGACAAACAGGGCCACATCCGCATCCGCCAATGCGCGGTTGGTCTGTTCGCGCATACGCGATTCCATGGAACCGCCGGGCGCATCCTCGAGCCCGGCCGTATCGATCAGAATCATCTCAAGTCCGCCGAGGCGTCCTTCGCCTTCGCGGCGATCACGGGTCACGCCGGGCTCAGGCGCCACAATGGCGGCCCGGCGGCCCACAAGCCGGTTGAATAATGTGGACTTGCCGACATTCGGGCGTCCGACAATGGCGACAGTCAGCGCCATCAGCGCAGCGCAACCAGATCCGCGTCATCGGTCAGCAGATAAACTGTCTGATTGGCGACCGCCGGAGTTATGGCGACCGGCCCAGGCACATTTATACTGCCGAGCAATGACCCGGTATAGGGAGACACCGACCAGATTTCACCATTGGATCCCCCAACCAGCAAACGGTCCCCCGCCAGCACCGGTCCGGTCCATCGGATCGGATCTTTTTTGTCCTTCTCGTCCTCATAACGCTGCAAGGGCCGGACCCAGCGAACCCGCCCGTCTTTGCGCAGCAGACAGATAAGTTCCGCATCATTGGATATGACATAGAGGAAATCGCCGGCGACCCAGGGACCATACACGCCGCCGATAGGCTGTTCCCAGACCCGGCTGCCGCTGGCGAGATCTATCGCAATGGTCCGGTTACTGTTGCCCACCACATAGACAAGGCCCCGATCGATCACCGCCCGCCCGCGAATATGGGCAATGGATGACACAGGGTCGGATCGCCGCAGGGACGTCAGGGAATCCGACCAGACGACCCGGCCATTCTGCACCCGCAGCGCCACGACTTCGCCCGACGAATAGGTCGCAACCACGATATCGCCTTTCACCGCCGGAGCGCCGCCGCCGAGCAGCCCGGCTAACTCGGCAATCCCGATATGAGTCCAGAGAACCTGGCCGTCATCGGCGTTGAGCGCATAGAGTTCGTTGGCGACCGTGACGGCGAACACACGCCCGCCCGAAACAGTCGGACCTGCCCGCAAGGGACCGCCAACGCGCCGCCGCCAGAGAATTTTTCCCGTTGCGGCATCAAGGGTGATCACCTGCGCAAAACCGGTGGTGACGTAAATCTTGCCGTTGCTGAATGCAAGACCGCCGCCCAGAATGCCTTCGTCATCATCTTCGGGAGCCAGCTTGGCTTGCCACAGCATTTTCCCCGTGGCCACACTCATTGCCCGCACATTGGCCTCGACGTCCATGGCGTAGACACGATCTCCCACGATGACGGGTTGGGCCAAAATCTGGCGTTCCGAATCTGACCCTTCACCGATATCGACGCGCCACTTAACCGCCAGATTACCATCCGCCGCGAGATGATACATCGCATGGCTCGGATCGCCGCCGGACTGCGGCCAATCACCATTGATCTGTGGGCGGGGTAGTCGTACCTGTAAATCGGCCACGCGAGCATCCGGCTTCAGGGTTTCGGCCAGGCTGAGCACGGCGATGCGCTCCCCCGGAAGCGCTGGTTTCTCCGG
>CALGIA010000296.1 GCA_937916005.1 uncultured Rhodospirillaceae bacterium | reverse complement strand
CTCTTTCGGGCGGCGATGATAAGTCGGATATTCTTTCGGGTGGCAAGGAAGACATCCTTGCGGAGGACAAGTCCGACATTTTGGCCGACGGCAATGAAGACAAGCCGGACATCCTGTCGGGCGGTTCCGATGATGCGGCCTCAATTACGGTGGAACCCGCGCCCACCGATGCCGCCGCGCCATCGGCCGCGGCCCCTGAAGTAGACGAGGAGAGTTTCGCGCGCCTCGGCGGCTGGTATCGGCGCGATCACGCGATATTGTTTCACCCGACGGGCCACGAAGACCGTTTCCTGACGTCATGGCTTGATTATGCCGGGCGGAATGCGGCCGCCAACGGTTCGGGCGTGGCCGTTTTCAAGTCCCTGACCGGCAAGAATGCGCAGGGGAGCTGCACCAAATGTCACAGTGTCGATTCAAGCCCCGCTGGCGCCAAACAGGTGAATTGGGGCCCGCGCCCGGTAAAACAGACAACAGATCGTCTGACGGCATTTTCCCATGCGCCCCATTTCGGCGTGGTTGGCGCGAAAGGCTGTCTCACCTGCCACCAGATTGACGAAAAAGCAAAATATCAGCAATCATACGCTCAGCCCGACCCCGCAAAATTCGCATCGAATTTCAGCCCGCTGCCGCGCGCCGTCTGCGCCGATTGCCATAATCCGGAATTCGCTGGCGAAACCTGTCTGACGTGCCACAACTATCACGCCGGCCTGATCGAGACGCCGTTTCTCGCAACCAGGATTCCCGGTTACAAGCCTTAGCCGCACACATTCCGCACATAGGGGAAAGCCATGTCCAAGATCGCCACGCCGGAGAAAACATCGGAATATCTGCAGCGTTTCGTCGAAGGCGTTGAGCGTCGCAACCCGGGCGAGCTCGAATTCAACCAGGCGGTTTTCGAAGTCGCCCACGATATCTTTCCCTATATCGCGGACAAGCCCGTCTATCACGACCGGCAAATTCTCGAGCGCATGTCCGAACCCGACCGGATCATCATTTTTCGAATCTGTTGGGAGGATGACGACGGCAATATCCGGGTCAATCGTGGCTACCGGGTTCAGAACAACAACTCCATCGGCCCCTATAAGGGTGGGATCCGGTTCCACAAGAGCGTCAATCTCAGCATCCTGAAGTTTCTCGCCTTCGAGCAGACCTTCAAGAATTCCCTGACCGGCCTTCCCATGGGCGGCGGCAAGGGCGGGTCGGATTTCAACCCGAAAGGCAAAACGGATTCCGAAGTCATGCGGTTCTGTCAGGCTTTCATGACCGAACTGCACCATCATATCGGGCCGAACATGGATGTGCCGGCGGGCGACATCGGCGTGGGCGCCCGTGAAATCGGATATCTGTTCGGCCAGTACAAGCGGCTGACCAACCAGTTTGTCGGGGTGTTGACGGGCAAGGGGCTCGAATTCGGCGGCAGTGAAATCCGCACCGAAGCGACCGGATATGGCGCGGTCTATTTCATGGACAGCATGCTCGGTTTCCGCAACGATGCGGTCGACGGCAAAACCTGTGTGGTGTCCGGTTCCGGGAATGTGGCGACCCACGCGGTGGAAAAAATCAATCAGCTTGGCGGCACAGCGGTAACCCTTTCGGATTCGTCGGGCTTTATTCACGACCGCGCCGGGATCGATGAAGAAAAGCTCGCCTACGTAAAAGAGCTCAAGGAAGTGCGGCGTGGCCGGATCTCCGAATATGCCGATAAGTACGATGCGACATTCCATGCGGGTAAAAGCCCCTGGCATGTGCCCTGCGATCTCGCCTTCCCGTGTGCGACACAGAATGAAATTTCAAAAGCCGATGCCGTCGCCCTGGTGAAAAATGGCTGCATCGGGGTTTCGGAAGGCGCGAACATGCCGACCGAACAGGATGGCATCCAGATCTTTTTGGACGCCAAAATCGCCTTTGGGCCGAGCAAGGCCGCCAATGCGGGCGGCGTGGCGGTGTCGGGCCTGGAAATGAGCCAGAACAGCGCCCGGATTTCCTGGTCCGAAGACGAACTTCAGCGGCTTTTGAAGGATACCATGGACAATATCCATGAGAAATGCGTGACCTATGGGCAGGAAAGCGATAGCTACGTCAACTTCATGAAGGGCGCCAATATCGGGGGCTTCGTCAAAGTGGCCGACGCCATGCTCGCTTACGGCGTGGTATAAATAGACAATCCGCTTCTCACCTCATAGAATTAAGGCCGTTACACCCCTCATGAGGTGACCAGCCAATGAGCGCCGCCATCGATACAGGCAGGGAAACAGGCAATCGGGCGCTGAAAATCCGGACCGTCACCAAGGATGATCCCTGGGTCTGGCTCAACGCCGGCTGGAACGATTTCACGAGCCGTCCGGGCATCAGCCTGGCCTATGGCCTTACCTTCACGGTGGTCAGCTATGCGCTCGCCGCGTGCCTGCATTATCTCGATGTGTTGTATCTGCTGCTGCCGCTGGGCGCGGCATTTACCCTGGCCGGGCCCATGCTGGCGGTCGGGCTCTATGAAGCCGCGCGGCGCATGGAAGTCGATGAGCCGGTACGGCTGATCGATATCCTTAAGGCCGGTGGGCGCGCGCCGACCCAGCTCACCATCATCGGCCTGATGCTGCTGATCGCGCTGCTGCTCTGGCTGCGCATCGCCACCCTGCTGTTCGTGCTGTTTTTCAGTGACGGTATCCCGAACCTGGCCGAAATTATTCCCACCCTGGTGCTGACGGCTCATGGCGTTGCGTTTCTGCTGGTCGGCACGGCGGTCGGCGCGGTGCTGGCATTCGCCGTCTTTGCAATCAGCGCGGTGTCGGTTCCCATGCTGCTCGACCGGGACATCGATGCGATCACGGCGATCGTGACCAGCGTTCAGACAGTCGCACGGAATCCGGGTCCCATGCTGCTATGGGCGTGGCTGATCGCCCTGATGACCCTGGTCGGCGTTTTCACGCTTTTCCTCGGCTTGATCGTGACCTTTCCGGTCATCGGCTACGCCACCTGGCACGCCTACCGGGACCTGATCGAGCCCTGACGGTTCATCGATCAGGATACGCGCCGCCGCGCCGTCCATATCGTCAAATTGCCCGGATTTCAGCGCCCACAGAAACGCTACAAGTCCCAGCAGCCCCAGGAACAAAGCGGCCGGTATCAAATACATAAGAATGCTCATGGCCGGTCCAAATAGAGCCGCAGCGCGTTCAGGGTCACCAGCAGCGATGACGCCGACATGGCGATGGCGGCATAGAGCGGCGTGACCTGACCCGCCATGGCCAGCGGCACGGCCACGGCGTTATAGGCCAGGGCGAGCCCGAAATTCTGCAGCATCAACGCCCGTGACCGGCGCGCCACATCCAGGGTTTCCACAATCGGGGCCAGAGCCCCGCCCTGAAACAGGACATCGGCGGCGGTGCGGCTGATGTCGGACGCATCGGCCGGCGAGATCGAGGCGAAAGCCGCGGCCAGCGCGGGGGCGTCGTTGAGCCCGTCGCCGATCATGACCGTCTTGTGCCCGGCCAGGGCCAGGGCCGCGAGCCGGTCCGTCTTGCCCGCCGGCCTGGTTTCGGCCCGGTAGTCGTCGATGCCCACGGCGCGGGCGATGTTGGCCACCGCTTCGGCCCGGTCGCCGGACAGCAGCTCCACGCCATATCCGCGGCGGCGCAGTTTCGCCACGGTCTCCAAGGCATCGGACCGGGCCCGGTCGCTGAAATCGAACCGTATGGGCGGGCGATCCGGCTGGGTCAGCCAAAGCCTTGGGCCAGCCGTTTGCTGTTCCTGATCAATGGCGCACCAGTTTCCATTGCCGAGCCGGATGTCGCCGCCGCCGGTTTCCAGAACCAGCCCCATGCCGGGCTCCTCCCGGACATTTTCCGCAAGGGGTCCCGCGCCGGCCGCCGCGACAAGCGCCCGGCACAGGGGGTGGGAACTGGCGGCGGCCAGCGATGCGGCCAGACGCAGATCCGCGGGATATATTGTGTCCATGTTGATCAAGGCGGGGCGGCCATGGGTCAGGGTGCCGGTCTTGTCGAACACCACATGGTCTATTTCCGCCAGCCGTTCCAGCCCGTCGGGAGATTTCAGCAATATCCCCCGCTTCATCAGCCGCCCGCTGGCCACCACCTGGACCACCGGCACGGCCAGGCCCAGCGCGCAGGGGCAGGTGATGATCAGCACCGATATGGCGACCAGCAAGGAGGACTGCCAGTCCAGACCGCCGAATACGAACCAGAAGATGAATGTGGCCAGCGCGAGCACATGAACGGCCGGCGCGTAAATTTTCGCGGCCCGGTCGGCCAGCCGGACATAGCGCGCGCGGCCCTGCTGGGCGGCTTCCATCAGGCGCACGATTTCCGCCAGCAGGGTCTGGTCGTCGGCTGCGGTCGCGCGCAAGCGTAATGGCGCGGCAAGGTTCAGCGTACCCGCGAAAACCGGCTCGCCGGGGCCGACTGGCCGGGGCAATGTCTCGCCGGTCACCAGGCTGGAATCGATTTCGGAATTCCCCGCGATCACATCGCCATCGACGGGGACGCGCTCTCCCATGGCGACGGCGATCATCATGCCCGGCCGGACCGACGCCACGGGCAACAGCGACAGGGCGCCGTCATCGCCGATCACATTGGCCGACGCCGACCCCAGCACACTGAGTTTCTCCGCCGCCGAGCGCGCCTTTGCCCGCGCCCCCCGGTCGAGATAGCGCCCGATCAGCAGGAAAAACACCAGCATCGCCGAGGCATCGAAATACACGTGTTCGCCGCCGCGTATGGTTTCAGCCAGGCTCATGGCGGCGGTCAGCAGGATGGCGAGGGAAATCGGCACGTCCATATTGAGCGTGCCCACCCTGAGCGCGCGCCAGGCGGAATATATGAACGGCCGGCAGGCATAGGCCAAAGCCGGCAACACGATCAGCGCCGACACCCAGTGCAGCAGACCCCGGGTCGCGGGCCCCATGCTGGAAAACGCCCCGGCCCAGACCGCGACCGACAGCAGCATCACATTGGCCGCCGCAAACCCCGCCACCGCCAGATAGCGCAGCATCATGTGGGTTTCCGCGGCGTCATTGGTGGCCAGCATATCCGGATCGAACGGCATGGCGCGATAGCCCATCCCGGTGATTACATTGACCAGATCGGCCGCGCCGGCCGCACCGGTCGCACCGGCCGCGCCGTTGCGCCACCGCACCACCAGCCGCCGCGTGGTCAGGTTAAGCCGCGCATCGACGACGCCCGGTTGCCGGGTCAGCCCGCTTTCGATCTTCTGTATGCAGACCGCGCAATGAGCGCCCTCGACCATCAGGTGCAGGGAAGCCGTGCCGTCGTCATCGATCCGGACATAAGGCGTCGGGTCGGGGGGTGTCGAACCGGGCAGGGTGGCGCTCAGTCCATCCATAGCCGTCGCTCCAGCCGGTAAACCCGCTTCTTATGGCGCAGCGCGGTGAGGTTGATATCCCAATTGCCCGAAAGGGGAACCGTCAATTCGGCGCGATAGGTTCCGGGGTCGGAAGGGAAAAATTTTATCATCCGGTCATGCGCGGAATCAGCGGGCCGGCGCAGCATGGCCTGGATTTCCAGCCCCGTGACCGGCGATCCGTCAGCCCGCTTCATGTGGAGCTGGATGAACCCGGTCCGTGGCCCCCGTGGGATGAAACGCAGTTCGGGCCGCCAGCCCCGCGCCTGCTGCCGGGCCGCATCGGCCAGGGTCGCATTGTATCGCAGCCCCTTGTTATAGGCGTCGCCGACGATTTCGCCCGGGTGGGTCGACAGGGCGAAATACATAAATATCCCGTTGACCAGTATCACCACGCCGAACATGGACAGCAGCACGAACAATACCAGCCGGCCCGTAACGGGTTTTCGCGCGCTTGCAATCATTTCACCGGTCCCCTTGCCGTGCTGTCATGGGACACCATGCGGCCATCCATGCGGTCGATCACGTCGAAACGGATCGGTGTCGAAACGCCGGTCAGCGCGGCGCGGGGCGCTTTGACATAGACCCGGAAGCTGCGCAAACGGTCGGGTCCGACGGTCAGGTGGGTGTCGGCCAGTCCGATAATGGAAATCGTCGCCGCCTTGAGGCCGGAAAGCCGGAGGTCGAAGACGCGCTGTTCGTGATGCTTGTTGAGGATTTTGACCGTATAGCCGTTGCGGATGCTCCCGTCCGAAAGCTTCACGAATAACGGGTTGCGATCGCGCAGGATGTTGACGCCCAACGGCGAACGGCTCAGAAGAACCGTCAGCATGATGCCGCCCACAAGGGCGATCAACGCCGTATAGATCACCGTGCGGGCGCGGAAAATCCGCGGTCGCCGGACCGGCTCATGTTCGGATTTGCGGCGGATACCGGCGACCGTATCGTACCCGATCAATCCGCGCGGCTGCTCGATCCTGTCCATGACCGTGTTGCAGGCATCGATGCACAGCGCGCAGGAAATGCATTCAAGCTGCAATCCGTCGCGGATATCGATGCCCATGGGGCACACCACAACGCACATGTTGCAATCGATGCAGCTGCCGCGATTTTCCCAGCTCTCGCCTTTTCGGTACGCCCCGCGCGGTTCGCCGCGATATTCCCGGTAGCCCACCAGCAGCGTGTCTTCGTCGAACATGGCGGCCTGGATGCGAGGCCAGGGGCACATGAAGGTGCATACCTGTTCGCGGGCGAGTCCGCCCAGCAGATAGGTGGTTCCGGTCAGAATGGCGATGAAGCCGTATGCCGCCATGGGCGCTTCAAAGGTGACAAGCTGGGCCGCCAGGGTCGGCGCGTCGACGAAGTAGAATACCCAGGCGCCCCCGGTACAGGCGCCGATCACCAGCCAGACGGTGTGCTTCAGAACGCGCTTGCCGATCTTGGCGGGGCTCCATTTGGCCCGGTCCAGCCTGATCCGCGCGGCCCGGTCGCCCTCGATGAACCGTTCCACGGCGACGAACAGATCGGTCCAGACGGTCTGCGGGCAGGCATAGCCGCACCACACGCGCCCCAACAGGCTGGTCGCCAGAAACAGCGCCAACGCGGCGATGATCAGCAGCCCGGTCACGTAGTAGATTTCCTGGGGCCAGATTTCGATGAAAAAGAAATAGAATCTCGGCGCGCCCAGATCGACCAGGATGGCCTGGTCCGGCGCGCTCGGCCCCCGGTCCCAGCGGATCCAGGGCGACAGGTAATAAATCGCCAGCATCGCCGACATGGCGGCCCATTTCAGGCGGCGAAAAGTCCCCTGCACGCGGCGCGGATGAATTTTCCGGCGTTTTTCATAGAGCGCGCGCTGATCGGGCTTGTTGACCGGCTGGACATCAACGGTTTCAACATCGGGCGCCAAGGATCGCCGGCTAACGGTCGGCTTCGCCGCCGCCCAGGGAATGGACATAAACGGCGAGCAGTTTCAGGGTGGCGTCATCGAGACGGTTGCCCCAGGCGGGCATGACGCCCCGCCGCGAGTTGGAAATCGTATCGATGATTGACGCGCGGTCGCTCCCGTAGAGCCATATCCCGTCGGCCAGATTGGGCGCTCCGAATTCCCGGTTGCCGGTTCCGTCCTTGCGGTGGCAGGCGGCGCAGTTTTCGGCAAAGATCGCCGCGCCTTTTTTGATCGCCTTTTCGCTTTTTCCCGACAGGGAAAGGGTGTAGTCGGCCACGTCGGCGATCTGCGCCTTGGTCAGGATTTCGTCGCGCAGGAATGCCGGCATGGCGCTATCCCGCGCGTCTTCATGGCCCGACCGGATGCCGGCCCGGACCGTGGCGAAGATATCGGCTATCTTGCCGCCCCACAGCCAGTCATCGTCATTCAGGTTGGGATAGCCCCTGGACCCGGCGGCGCCCGATCCGTGGCATTGGGAACAATTGACCGCGAAGGCGGACCGCCCGCCCGCAAGGGCGAACTCCAGCAGTTGCGGGTCTTTGCGAATGTCGGCAAGGGACGCCTTGTGGATTTTCGCCACAAGGGCGGATTTGGCGCCCTGGGCCTCGTCGATCTGGCGGGCGACGGTCGCGCGCTGGGAATATCCCAGGACGCCCTTGGTGTATCCGTCGATCAGGGGCCAGGCCGGCATGGCGATCCAGTAACCGATCGCCCACAGGATCGATGCAACCCACACCCATACCCACCAGCGCGGCAGCGGGTTGTTGAGCTCCTTGATGCCGTCCCATTCGTGGCCGACGGTCTCGACGCCTGAAAAATCATCTATTTCCGGTTGGCTCGCCACGTCAGTCCTCCTCGAGCGGGATGCGCGCCGCGTCGTCGAATTTCTTGCGATTGCCCGGCCACAGCGCATAGATCAGCACGCCGATAAACATCAGGATGAAATAGATCAGCCCGTAGGAGCCGGCGGCGGATCGGATTTCTTCATAGCTCATCATCAATCCCCTCTAGCGCCGGTTTTCGGGGGAATCGGCTTTATAGCCGCTGAAATCAACCAGCGTGCCCAGCATCTGCATATAGGCGATCAGCGCGTCCAGCTCGGAAACCATCTTCGGGTTGGCGTCGAAATCGCGCTGCTGGGCCTTGGGGTAACGGGCCATGAAAGCGTCGCCGTCATCGGACTCCGGGTTGGTCTGGGTGCGGACGTCGGAGACCGCCTTGGCGATCATGTCATCTGTATAGGGCACGCCCACCGTGCGGTTGGCCGCCAGATGCGCGGCGATATCATCGTATTTCAACGGGGTCTGGGCCAGGAACGGGTATCCGGGCATGATGGATTCGGGCACCAGGCTGCGCGGGTTTTTCATGTGGGCCACGTGCCAGTCATCGGAATAGCGACCGCCGACCCGGGCCAGATCGGGCCCGGTGCGCTTCGATCCCCACTGGAACGGATGGTCATAGATGCTTTCGGCGGCCAGGCTGTAATGGCCCCAGCGTTCGACCTCGTCGCGCAGCGTCCGCACCATCTGGCTATGGCAGCCATAGCAGCCCTCGCGGATGTAAATATTGCGCCCGGCCAGTTCCAGCGGCGAATAGGGCCGGACACCCTCGACCTTCTCAATGGTGCTTTCCAGATAGAACAGGGGCACGATTTCGACGATGCCGCCGATGGACGCCACGATCAGCGTCCCGATCAGCAGCAGGATCGAGTTCTTTTCGATGATTTCATGCCTGAACCGTTTCATGACGCCACCTTCATGCCATCACCGGCGCAATATTGGGCGGCACTTCCGGTTCCGCGATTCGTACGTCGCCCCGCGCGGTGCGCCATAAATTATAGACCATGATCAACGCGCCGGTCAGGAACAGCGCCCCGCCCAGGGCCCGGATCATGTAATAGGGATGCATGGCCTCGACGGTTTCCACGAAGGAATATTCCAGGAAACCCAGATTGTCATAAGCGCGCCACATCAGCCCCTGCATGATGCCCGACACCCACATGGCCGTGATGTAGAGCAGGATCCCGATGGTGGCGATCCAGAAATGCCACTCGACCATGCGCAGCGAATACAGCCGTTCCCGCTTCCACAGGGACGGCACCAGCATGTAAAGCGCGCCGAAGCTGACGAAGGCGACCCAGCCCAGCGCGCCGGAATGGACGTGCCCGATGGTCCAGTCGGTGTAATGGCTCAGCGCGTTGACCGCCTTGATCGACATGACCGGTCCTTCGAAGGTGCTCATGCCGTAAAAGGCCACCGACACCACCAGCATGCGCATGACCGGGTCGGTGCGCAGCTTGTCCCAGGCGCCCGACAGGGTCATCAGCCCGTTGATCATGCCGCCCCAGGACGGCATCCACAGCATGATCGAAAACGTCATGCCCAGGGTCTGGGCCCAATCGGGCAGCGCCGTGTAGTGCAGATGGTGCGGACCGGCCCAGATATAGAGAAAGATCAGCGACCAGAAATGAACCACCGACAGACGATAGGAATAGATCGGGCGTTCGGCGCGCTTGGGCACGAAATAATACATGATGCCCAGGAAACCGGCGGTCAGGAAAAACCCGACCGCGTTATGGGCGTACCACCACTGGATCATCGCATCCTGTACGCCGGCGAAGACAACATAGCTTTTGGCCCCGAAAAACGACACGGGGACCGCCAGATTATTGACCACATGCAGCATGGCCACCGTGATGATGAAGGCCAGGAAGAACCAGTTGGCCACATAGATATGCGGTTCGCGGCGGCGCATCACCGTCACCAGGAACACCAGCAGGTAAACCACCCAGACAATGGTCAGCCACAGATCGACATACCATTCCGGTTCGGCATATTCCTTGGATTGGGTCACGCCCAGCACATATCCCGTGGCGGCCAGCACGATGAACAGCTGATACCCCCAGAACACGAACCAGGGCGCCCATCTGCCGGCCAGCCGTACGCGGCAGGTGCGCTGCACGATGAAGAATGAGCACGCAATCAGGGCGTTTCCGCCGAATGCGAAAATCACCGCCGAGGTGTGCAGCGGGCGCAAGCGGCCAAAGCTGGTCCAGGGCAGATCTAAATTCAGGGCCGGAAAGGCCAACTGCAGGGCGATCACCAGCCCGACCAGAAACCCGGTTATGCCCCAGAACGTGCAGGCGATTACCGCCGCGCGCACAACCGAATCGTTATACGGGCTGGCGTCCGTGGCAACATCCGCGCCGCGCCTTGCATACATGAATACCAGCCCGAGCACACAGAACGCGCCCAGCAGCACGCCATGAACCAGGTATCCGGGGTCGGCGGCGTTGATCGCAAGGGTGGCGCCGAGCGCGGTCCCCCCAACCATGAACAGGGACCATAGGGCATTTGAAATGGCGGGCACGCATTGTCCTCTTGTATTCGGGGCCTTGGCGTTACTTGTACTCAATGGAACCATCGCCGACATTGATGCAGGTAAAGCCGCCTTCGCTTCTTGTATCCATTTCCTTGTTCGCCGGTAGCCATAGTGAAACAATGGGAGTCAAATCGCAAGGTAGACGGAGTTGTAAAATGGCGAGAATCGTACTCGGGTTGGCGACATCCCACAGCCCCATGCTGACCACGCCCTGGGAGCAGTGGGATGGGCGGGTCGCCGCCGACCGGCAAAATGCCGATCTCCGTTTTCGGGGCGGCACCTATAATTTCGACCAGCTGATCGAGCTGCGCCGCGATGAAAACCTGGGACGGGAGGTCACGCCCGAACTCTGGGGCGCGCGTCATCTGGCCTGCCAGACCGCCATTGCGGCCCTGGCAAGAAAATTCGAGGAAACCGCGCCCGATGCGGTGGTCATCATCGGCAACGACCAGCATGAACTGTTTACCGAGGAAAACTTCCCGGCATTTTCCGTCTATTGGGGCGAAACCATCGAAAACCGGCCGCGCACGGCGGAACAGACCGCCAATCTGCCGCCCGGCGTCGCCATCGCCGAACGGGGCCATGCGCCGCCCGAAGACGCCGTCTATCCCGGCCACCCGGCCTTCGGCCGCCATATCATCGAAAGCCTGATGGAAGCCGAGTTCGATGTGGGCCAGTCGGTGAAGATCCCAAAAGGGTCCGGCTATGTGAACGGCGTCTCGCACGCGTTCGGGTTCATCTATCGCCGGATCATGAATGACCGGGTGATCCCCAACGTGCCGATCAATCTCAACACGTTCTATCCACCGAACCAGCCGACCGCCGAACGCTGCTACAAATTCGGCAAGGCGTTGAAGCTGGCCATCGACAGCTGGGACGGCGACAAGACCGTCGCGGTGATCGCGTCGGGCGGGCTGAGCCATTTCGTGATCGATGAAACCGTCGACCGGCCCGTGCTTGATGCGCTGAAGACCAACAACCCCGCCGGGCTGACCACGATTCCGGAAGACCACTACCAGTCCGGCACATCGGAAATCAAAAACTGGATCCCCCTGTCGGCGGTCATGACCGATGCCGGTCTCGACATGACCCTTCTGGATTACGTGCCCTGCTACCGGTCGGAAGCCGGCACCGGCAACGCCATGGGGTTTGCGTATTGGGAATAGGGGGCGGAGTAGTCTTTAGGCCGCATCGCTCAAGACGCGTTACAACATCTCATGTGATCGCCGTGATCAAGAGGCAGGCATGCGAAAAATCCTAGTCACGGGAGCCTTGGGGCAGATCGGCTCCGAACTCGTGCCCGCCCTCAGGGAACGCCATGGCGCCGAACAGGTGGTGGCCTCCGATCTTCGCGGTGCGCCCGGTGGAGTAGAAGGACCGGTTGAGCATTTGGATTGCACCGATCCGCAGGAACTTCACGAGCTTTTGCAGCGCCATGATATCGGGGTCATATATCACCTCGCCGCGCTCCTTTCCGCCGTCGCCGTGGAAAAACCCCAGGAGGCGTGGAACGTGAACACGGGCGGGACCTTCCTGGTGCTGGAGGCCGCGCGGCTATACGGGTGCGCCGTCTTCCAGCCCAGCTCCATTGGCGCTTTCGGCCCGACCACGCCCCGCGAGAACACCCCCCAGGACACGATTCAGCGACCGACCAGCATGTACGGGGTGACCAAGGTCACTGGCGAGCTGCTGTGCGATTACTACGCGCTTCGTTTCGGCGTGGATACGAGGGGGTTGCGTCTGCCCGGCATCATTTCCCACGTCGCGCCGCCGGGCGGGGGCACGACCGATTATGCCGTCGACATCTTTTATCAGGCGATCCGCCATCGCCGTTACAGCTGCTTCCTGCGGGGCGATACGCGCCTCGACATGATGTACATGCCCGATGCGATCAATGCCATTATCCAGATCATGGCGGCGCCGCCCGCGAATCTGAAGCACCGCAACGCCTTCAACGTGACGGCGATGAATTTTACGCCCGAAGAGCTGGCCGCGGAAATCCGCAAACATATTCCCGACTTCGAGATCGATTATGAAATCGATCCCGTGCGGCAGGCGATCGCCGATTCATGGCCGCGCTCGGTCGACGACAGCGCGGCCAGGGCGGAATGGGGATGGATTCCTTCCTATGATCTGGGAACCATGACGCGGGACATGCTGGATAAGCTCAGGCTGAAGCTCAAACCGGCAAACTGAAACCCCACCGCCGCGAGGGAGGCGCACATGCCGTATCAACGCATTGAAAAATTGTTGGCATCCGAACTCGCGGAGCTGGAATCGTCCGGCGGCAGCAAGGGGCCCGAGACCGTCTTCGCGGGCGTGATCCCGCCCGCCGATGGGCATGGCCCCCGCTATCTTCTGGCGGGAGAAGGGGGCCGGCATTTCCTCAGAATGAATTCCAACAGCTATCTCGGCATGGGGCTGCGGTCGGAAATCATGGAGGCCGAAGAGGACGCCGTCCGGATTTTCGGCACGGGCCCGGGCGCGGTCCGTTTCATCAGCGGCACATGGTCGCCGCACATCGAACTGGAACAGAAGCTGGCCGCGTTTCATGGGCGCGAGGCGGCCATGATCTTCAGTTCGGCCTACGCCTCCGTCATGGGCGTCCTGCCGTCGCTGATCACGCCCGACACGGCGGTCATCAGCGACGCGCTGAACCACAACAGTATCATCAATGCCCTGCGTCTCGCGCGGCCGCGGGAAAAGTGGGTCTACGGCCATCTTGATATGGCTGAACTGGAAGATCACCTGCAACAGGCGGCAAAGCAATGTAGCCGCGCCATCATCATCACCGACGGCATTTTCAGCATGCGCGGCGATCACGCGCCGCTCGGCGACATCATGGAACTGGCGCGCCGATACGACACGTCATTCGCGGAAAACGTGCTGGTGGCCGTCGACGATTCCCATGGGGTGGGGGCCTTCGGCGCGACGGGGCGCGGCACCGAGGAACATACGGACTCGGGCAGCGTGGACCTTCTGATCGCGACCCTGGGCAAGGCCTTCGGCGTCAATGGCGGCTATGTGGCGGCAAGCCGCGTCATTATCGACTATCTGAGGGAAAAATCGCCGTTCTACATTTATTCCAACCCCATCACGCCGGGAGAGGCCGCCGCCGCGGCCAGGGCTCTGGATATCCTGGACAGCCCCCCCGGCGTGTCGCTTCTGGACCATCTGCGCGCCATGACCGAACGGTTCGAAAGGGGGCTGATCTCGCTGGGTCATGAAACGATCCCCGGCTCGCATCCGATAGTGCCGTTGATGATACGGGATACCGCCCGGACCTCGGCTCTGGTCGGGCATCTGCGGAACCATGGCGTGCTTGCCACCGGCCTCAATTTTCCGGTCGTGCCCAGGGGGGACGAGGAAATCCGCTTTCAGATCTCGGCCGATCATACGCAAGCCGATGTGGATGAAGCCCTCGGCGTTCTGGAGAAATTCCGGATTTCCTAGCGCCGATCAAATCCGCGGTTAATCCGAGACCACGTCCGGCTCGATGGCTTCGATGTCGAAGGCGGCGGCGATCAGGGCGCGGGTATAGGGTTCCTTTGGGTTCTCAAAAATGCCGTCGGCGGGTCCCTGTTCCACCACCTTTCCCGCGCGCATGACGATGACTTCATCGGCCAGGGCGCGCACCACCTTCAGATCGTGGCTGATGAACAGATAGGCCAGGCGGTGGCGGTCCTGCAGATCGCGCAGCAGATCGACGATCTGGGCCTGGACCGACATGTCGAGCGCCGACGTGGGTTCATCCAGCACCACGAATTTGGGTTTCAGCACCATGGCGCGGGCAATGGCGATGCGCTGGCGCTGGCCGCCGGAAAATTCATGGGGGTAGCGGTCCTGCATGTCGGGTTCCAGCCCGACTTCGGTCAGGGCCCCGGCGATCAGGGTGCGGCGTTCATGGTAATTTCCGGCCCCGCCATGAACCAGCAGGCCTTCCTCGATGATCTGCCCGATGGACATGCGCGGGCTGAGCGATCCGTAGGGGTCCTGGAAAACGATTTGCATCTCGCGCCGTAACGGGCGCAGTTCCTTCCATCCCAGCTCATGGATGTTGTTTCCCCGAAACCGGATGTCGCCCATGCTGGATTGCAGCCGCAGCAGCCCCATGGCGAGGGTAGTCTTGCCCGAGCCGCTTTCCCCCACCACGCCCACCGTATGGCCTTCACGCACCCGCATGGTCACGCCGTCGACCGCCTTGATGTGGCCGATGGTCCGGCGCAGCACGCCGCGCTTGACGGGAAACCAGACCTTCAGGTCATCGGTCGCCATGATCTCGGCGGCATCTTCCCGGGGCTTGCCCGGATGACCTTTCGGTTCGGCGGCCAGCAGGTGTTTTGTATAGGCGTGAACCGGGCGCTCGAAAATTTCCTCGGTCTCGCCGGCCTCGACGATCTCGCCGCCGGTCATCACGCAAACCCGGTCGGCCACCTTGCGCACGATGCCCAGATCATGGGTGATCAGCAGCATGGACAGGCCGCGCTTTTGCTGCAAATCCCGCAGCAGTTTAAGGATCTGCGCCTGGATCGTGACATCCAGCGCCGTGGTCGGCTCGTCGGCGATCAGAAGGTCCGGATCATTGGCCAGGGCCATGGCGATCATCACCCGCTGACGCTGTCCGCCCGAGAGTTGATGGGGGTAGTCCTTCAACCGGCTTTCCACCTCGGGCAACCCGACCTGGGTCAGCAGATCGATGATGCGTTCCCGCGCCTGCGCCTTGTCGAGCCCCTTGTGGACCATCATGATTTCGCCGACCTGGCGCTCAATGGTGTGCAGCGGGTTGAGCGACGTCATGGGCTCCTGGAAAATGATCGCGATCCGGTCGCCCCGGATGGAATGGAGCTCCGAATTGGGCGCGCCCATCAGTTCCTGGCCGCGAAATTTGATGCTGCCCGACGGGTGATGGGCCAGCGGATAGGGAAGTAGCTGTATGACCGACAGCGCCGTGACCGATTTGCCCGATCCACTTTCACCCACCAGCGCCACGGTTTCGCCCTCTCCGATGTCGAAGGAAATGTTCTTTACGGCGCGGACTTCCCGGTCCCCCTGGCCGAAGGAAACCGACAGACCTCTGATGCTGAGTAATTTTTCCTCACTCATCCCCTTACTCATTCGAGGGTCTTTCGCGGATCGAAGGCGTCACGCACCGCCTCGCCGACAAAAATCAGCAGGCTCAGCATGATCGCCAATATGAAAAACGCGGTCAGGATCAGCCACGGGGCCTGCAGATTGGCCTTGCCCTGGGCCAGCAGCTCGCCCAGCGACGGCGAACCGGGCGGCAGTCCGAACCCCAGAAAATCCAGCGACGTCAGCGTGGTGATCGACCCGGTCAGGATGAACGGCATGAAGGTCAGCGTCGCCACCATGGCATTGGGCAGCACATGGCGGCGCATGATGGTGAAATTGCCGACGCCCAGCGCCCGGGCGGCGCGTACGTAATCGAAGTTCCGCGCGCGCAGGAATTCGGCCCGCACCACGCCGACCAGGGACATCCAGCTGAACATCAGCATGATTCCCAACAGCCACCAGAAATTGGGCGTCACCACGCTGGCCAGGATAATCAGCAGGAACAAGGTGGGCAGTCCCGACCATATTTCGATGAAGCGCTGAAACAGCAGATCGGTCCAGCCGCCGAAAAACCCCTGCACCGCGCCGGCGGCGACCCCGACAATCGACGAGAAAATCGTCAGGGTCAGGCCGAACAGCACCGATATGCGGAAGCCATAGACCAGCCGCGCCACCACGTCCCGGGCCTGGTCGTCGGTGCCGAGCCAGTTTTCCCCCGTGGGCGGCGACGGCGCCGGAGTTTTCAGATTCAGATTTACCGTGCGGTAGCTATAGCGGATCAGCGGCCAGTATATCCTGCCGCCTTTCGACGTGATCAGTTCCCGGACGTCGGATTCCCGGTATTCCGCCTCGGTTTCGAAATCGCCGCCGAATACGGTTTCGGGATAGATTTTGAAGACGGGAAAATAGGTACTGCCCTGATAGGTCACCATCAACGGCTTGTCGTTGGCGATGAATTCAGCAAACAACGTCACCGTGAAAATGGCCAGGAAGAACCACAGCGAGATGAAGCCCCGCCGGTTGGCGCGGAAATTGCGCAGCCGGCGCTCGGTCATGGGGGTGATGGATTTGCCGAGAAATCTGGCGCGCACATGCTCAGACATCGCGCGCCTCGAAATCAATGCGCGGGTCGATGATGGTATAGGCGATGTCGCCGATCAAATTCATCACCAGCCCCAGCAGGGTGAAAAAGAACAATGACGCGAACATGATCGGATAGTCCCGCTTGATCACGGCCTCGAACCCCAACAGCCCCAGCCCATCGAGGGAAAAGATGATCTCGATCAGCAATTGGCCGGTGAACAGAATACCGATGAAGGCGGCCGGAAACCCGGCGATGACGATCAGCATGGCATTGCGGAACACATGGCCATACAACACGCGCTGCTCGTTCAGCCCTTTGGCCCGGGCGGTTTGGACATATTGCATGTTGATCTGGTCCAGAAACGAATTTTTGGTCAGCATGGTCAGTCCGGCGAAACCGCTGATCACCATGGCGACCACCGGCAACACCAAATGCCACAGATAGTCGGTGGCCTTGCCCAAGGGGCTGAGCTGGTCCCAATTCTCCGACGTGAGGCCGCGCAGCGGAAACCAGTCGAGGAAACTGCCGCCGGCGAACATCACCACCAGCAGCAGCGCAAACAGGAAACCGGGTATGGCATATCCGACAATGATGAAACCGCTGGTCCAGATGTCGAACGGGGTGCCGTCATGCACGGCTTTGCGGATTCCCAGCGGGATCGATATCAGATAGACGATCAGGGTGGTCCACAGGCCGAGCGATATGGACACGGGCATTTTTTCCAGCACCAGATCGATCACGGTTTCATCGCGGAAATAGCTGGTGCCGAAATCGAACCTCACATAATTCGCCATCATGAACAGGAACCGTTCCTGCAGCGGCTTGTCGAAGCCGAACTGCTTTTCCAGCTGCTGGATGAATTCGGGGTCGAGCCCCTGTGCGCCGCGATACTTGCTGGTGGCGTTGGCGGCCCCGGATTGCGCACCGGTGGTTTGTCCCGTGGCCCCGGTTTCCGACGCGCGCCCGCCGCCGATCCGCGCGGTCGCGCCCGCATCCGTGCCCGTGACCTGGGCGATGATCTGTTCGATCGGGCCGCCCGGCGCGAACTGCACGATGGTGAAGTTGATCACCATGATGCCGATCAAAGTGGGGATGATCAGAAGAAGCCGGCGGACGATATAGGCAAGCATCCGGATTAAGCCTTCATGGTGTGGACGGAGCGCCCGGCGCGGGCGGCGCTTTTCCGGCGGCGATCATGGCGGCTTTTTTCGAATCGAACCACCAGGTTTCGACCACGTCGAGTCCGAATTTCGGTTTGATTTTCGGCCGTCCGAATTTGTTCCAGAAGGCGATGTTGTGCACGCCCTTATACCATTGGGGAAGGGAGTATCTGTTCCACATCAGCACCCGGTCAAGCGCGCGGGCTGCGGCCACCAGATCGGGGCGCGACGCCGCGTCGGCGACTTTTTCGATCAGCGAATCGACGGCCGCATCCTTGATGCCGGCGGCGTTCAGCGTGCCCGGGGTGTCCGCATTGGCGGACCCGAAATAATTGCGCTGTTCGATGCCCGGCGTCAGCGGCTGGACAAAGCGCCTGATGACCACGTCGTAATCGAACTTGTCCGACCGGACCTTGAAATTGGCCACATCGACGATCCGGATCGAGGCCTGAATGCCGAGCCGTTTGAGATTGCGGATATAGGGCCCGATGATGCGCTGGAACGACGCTTCGAAAAGCAGGAATTCCACGGTGAATGTAGCGCCTTTCCCGTCGGTGAGCACGCCTTTCCGGACTCTGTACCCCGCCGCCCGGAGCAGCTTGGCCGCTTTGCGCAGATTGCCCCTTATATGCCCCGAACCGTCGGTGACCGGCGATTTATAGGGGCGTTCGAAGACCTCGTCCGGTATTTTGCCGCGCAGCGGTTCCAGCAGAGCAAGCTCGGCGGCGTCCGGCGGCGCATGGGCGGCCAGGGTTGAATTCTCGAACATGGAATTGGTGCGGTCATACTGACCGAAGAATAAATTCTTGTTGGTCCATTCGAAGTCGAAGGCCAGATCGAGCGCCTCACGCACCCGGCGGTCCTTGAATTTGTCGCGCCGCAGATTGAAGAAAAACGCCTGCACCCCCGACGGCGTCTCGTCGGCCAGGGTTTCCGTCAGGATCAGCCCGTCGCGCACCGGCGGCTTGTCGTACTGGGTGGCCCAGCTCTTGGACGTGAATTCCTCGCGAAAATCATAGGCGCCGGCGAAGATGGCCTGAAACGCCACGTCCCGGTCACGGTAGTAGTCGATACGGATCCGGTCGAAATTATAACGCCCCCGATTGACCGGCAGATCGCGCGCCCAGTAATCGGGGTCGCGGCCATAGACGATGGACCGGCCCGGTTCCAGCTTGGCGACCTTGTAGGCCCCGCTTCCCAGCGGCGGCTCGAAGGTGGTTTTGGTGAAATCGATCTTTTGGTAATAGGCTTTCGACAGCACCGGCAGCGCGGCCAACCGGGTCGGCAAATCCCGATGGCGGCCCGGCTTGAAATTGAAACGTACTTTGTTGGGCCCCGTCGCCGTCACGCTCGCCACGTCGCGATATAAAATCCGGTAGCTGGGGTGGCCGTCCTTGATCAGGGCGTTGAAGGTGAAGACCACATCCGCCGCGGTTATGTTCGTCCCATCGCTGAATCTGGCTTTGGGGTTCAGGTTGAAGGCGACCCAGCCGCCGTCCTTGGGAAGGATGACGGTTTCGGCGACCAGCCCGTAAAGCGCATCGGGTTCGTCGGTCGCGCGCGCCATTAATGTGTCGAACAGCAGCCCGCTCCATTCTTCCTTGCTGCCCTTGAGGAGGAACGGGTTCAGCGTTTCAAAATTATCGAGTCCCCAAAGCCGCAGCTCGCCGCCCTTGGGCGCGTCCGGGTTCACATAGTCGAAATTCTTGAACCCGGCCTTGTATTTCAGATCGCCGAAGACCGAAATGCCGTGGCTGGTTGCCGCGCTGTCCCCATGGGCCGTCCCGCAGGGAACCAGCAGCAGCCCGGCCAGCGCCAGCGCCAAAAATCCTTTGGCGCTCACTTTTTGCCGGCCCGGCGGGAGTTTTCCAGGGCTTTTTCCCTGGCCGGGTCGATCCACCAGCTAAAGAAGCCGACGCCGTATCCGGGTGTTTTTGCGGGCCGTCCGAATTTGTTCCAATAGGCGATGCGGTCGCTTCTGATGTGCCAGCCCGGAATCAGGTAATGGCTCCAGCGCAGCACCCGGTCGAGGGCGCGGGTCGCTGTCACCAGGCTGTCGCGGTCCTTGGCGGCGACGATTTTTTCGATCAGCGCGTCGATCGCCTTGTCGCGGATGCCGATTATGTTCCGGCTACCCGGCCGGCCGGCGGCCGCACTGCTCCAGAAATCGCGCTGTTCATTGCCGGGGGATTCCGACTGGCCGAAACCGCCGAACGTCATGTCGAAATCAAAATCCCGTATCCGGTTCTGATACTGGGCCGGGTCCACGGTGCGGATTCGTGCCGAGACGCCGAGCCGTTTGAGATTGCCGATGAACGGGGTCAGGATGCGCTCGAACAAAGGCGACGCCAGCAGAAACTCGATCTCCAGCGGTTTGCCCGACTTGGGATCGATCAGACGATTGTCCTTGATCCGCCAGCCGGCTTGCTTGAGCAGCCGCACCGCTTTTCGGAGATTTTGGCGGATTTTCCCCGAGCCGTCCGATTTGGGCGGCATGTAGACCGGGCCGAACACGCCGTCGGGAACCTGCCCGCGAAAGGGCTCAAGCAGCGCAAGTTCCGCCGTCCCCGGGGCGCCCGTGGCCGCGAGAGCGGAGTTGGAGAAGTAGCTGCTCGACCTGGTGTATTGACCATAGAACAGGTTCTTGTTGGACCATTCGAAATCAAAGGCATAGCCCAGCGCCTCGCGCAGGTGGGGGTCGCGGAACTTGTCGCGCCGCAAATTGAAGAGAAACCCGGACATGCCGGTCGGCCGCGAATGGGCGACTTCCTGCTTTAATACATGGCCGGATCTGATCGCGGGAAAATCATAGGCGGTGGCCCAGTCCTTGGATGTGTCTTCCCGGCGGAAATCATATTCATTGGCTTTGAAGGCTTCCAGCGCAACGGTCTGGTCGCGATAAAAATCATACCGGATGACATCGAAATTATAGGCGCCTTTGCGGATCGGCAGATCGCGGCCCCAGTAATCGGCGACCCGTTCATATTCGATATACCGGCCCGGTTCGAACTTGCCGATGCGGTAGGGTCCGCTGCCGACAGGAGGTTCCAGCGTGGTCTTGCTGAAATCGCGGGACTGCCAGTAATGCCTGGCCAGGACGGGCAACTGACCGGTGATCTGGGGCAGTTCGCGGTTGGGCGGGCCGGAAAAATGAAACTTGACCTTCCGGGGCCCGAGCTTTTCCACCTTGGTGATATTGGCGTAGTAGAACCGGTAGAACGGCTGGCCTTTCTCACGCAACAGATTGAAGCTGAATATCACGTCCTCGGCGGTGATCGGTTTGCCGTCGTGGAACCGCGCGGATTTGCGCAGTGTAAACGTGGCGTATGACAGATCGTCCGGCACTTCTATGGTCTCGGCAATCAGGCCGTATTCGGCGGATAATTCGTCCTCGGGCGAGATCATCAGGGTTTCGAAGGTGAAACCCAGCCCGGCCGCCGGGTCGCCCTTGATGGTGAATGGGTTGAGCGTGTCGAACGAACCGATGGAGTACAGCTTGACCCGTCCACCCTTGGGCGCATCCGGGTTCACATAATCCAGATGTTTGAAATCCGCCTTGTATTTCAGCTTTCCGACCAGCGTCAAACCGTGGCTGACCGTTTCCGCCGCCTGGGGCGATGCGGTCAGCGTGAGGATGACTGCCGCCGCCATGATCAATCGCATCCCGGGTCCCTCCATTGATATCTTCATATCTGTCCCAGGACCGAGATCGCCTGGGCGTGAAGCGCCGGGTCGCCGGACGCCACGATGCGGCCGTCGGAGCCCAGCGTCAGCTTCTGGTTGCGCCAATCCGTAATCGATCCGCCGGCTCCTTCGACCACCGGCGCGAGGGCGCAGTAATCATAGGGTTTGAGATCGACCTCGACCACCAGATCGATAAATCCCAGGGCGACCAGGCCGTAGGCGTAGCAATCCCCGCCATAGAGGACTTCACGGCTAGCCGCTGCGATTTTCTGGAACCGGGTCCGGTCATCGTTCTCGAACAAATCGGGAGACGTGGTGTTGAGGATCGCCTGGTCCATGGCCGCACAGGGCCGCGTGGTGACGGTCGCGCCGTTGAACAGCGTTTTCATGCCCGCCGCGCCGATCCATCTTTCCCCGTTTATGGGTTGATCGATGATGCCCAGAATCGGCGAACCGTTCCGGGTCAGGGCGATCAGGGTCCCGAAGATCGGCTTTCCCGCAATGAACGAACGCGTGCCGTCGATCGGATCCAGCACCCAGACATACTCGGCATCGGCCCTATGGACGCCGTGTTCCTCGCCCAGGATGCCGTGGTCCGGGTAGGCAGCCGTTATCAGGTCGCGCATGGCGCGTTCCGCCTCACGGTCGGCGACGGTCACGGGCGTCGCATCGGATTTGTGATCAACGGCGAAAGGCGTGCGAAAATATTTCCGAATCACGGCGCCGCTCGCCGCGGCGAGCCGTTCGGCCAATTCGATGAATTCTGCAGGGCACGGCCCAGCCATGAGCCTCAGTCTTTTGTGAATCGGTTGCGGACGGAAGAAACCCGCATATCCAATATACCGGCAAAATACCGGTTACTCCATCACCTTGAAACTAAACGCGCCGAGGATGTGATCAACATTTATCTGATCGCTCGACAGCGGTAACAGGATGGACCGATAGCAGATTTCGGTTCCCTTGGCGTTGGAAAAATGACCGACATCCGCAATCGGCTTTTTCATCCGGGCCGCCGTGCGGCAAAACGACAGGCCTTTTTCGATCGAGGACGGGATGGCTTCAATCGCCTTGAGCCCGACCGGGCTGCGGCCAAAACCTTCTTCAACCCTTTGACCGGCCGCCACGATTTCGTCGGAAAGCTCACTGTCGCCAATACTGATGACGAAAACATGTTCGTCGCCATAGGGCGTCTCTTGCGCGCCATAATCTTCATAGGCCGGGAAATTCCGGTCGCCGCGCATGTCGTCCCAATGGGACAGTGCGCGGCCAACCAGCCGGTTTTCAATCCGCTCCACATCCGTTGCGCCGGAGTCGGTTATGTCGATTTGTCTGATTTCGGTCATGCCAGCAACCAATACTCTTGTTGTTCGAGTGTTGGCGCCAATATGGTTAATCAAACCCTTACAATTCGTTAAGATTTTGCGCTCATATCAACGGTGTGCGCGAAATTATGATTCTCAACCCATTGAAATTGCGGGTAAAAATTTAGGGAAGCTTGGCCGGCGAATCGGAAAGACTTGTTAAATAGAGGATCAAATCCGCGCGCTGATTCGCTTTCTTCAGTCCGGCGAAAGCCATTTTCGTGCCTGGAACATAGTCCTTCGGTTTGAGCAGAAATTCATTCAGGCCTTCAAAATTCCAGTTGCCGGGTTTCTTCTTCATGCCGTCGGAATATTTGAACCCGGCCTTGCCGGCGTGCGGCGCATTGACGATGTTCCAGAGGTTCGGACCGATCTTGTTTTTGTCGCCCTTGGCCGATGTGTGGCAGACGGCGCATTTCTTGTAGACAACCGCGCCGTTTGCGGCGTTCGCCGACGCCAGCAGGGGGCTGATCGGCTGAAGCGGCGCTGCCTTGGCGGCGTGCTTTCCGCTGGAAGACGCGGCGGCTACCTTGACCTTGGCGGCTTCGTGGGATTTGGGTTTGACCAGGCCATTGCCGATATACCCGAATACCATCACCGCAAGCGCGACCAGCAACACGGCGCCGACGGCCTTATTGAATTCCATGGACGACATTAATCGACTTCCCCGCTATCTATCTGTCTCGCAACCGACGATCATGTTCACGCTTTACGGGACACAGATAGCCCGTTCCACGCGCCGCGCAAGAGTTATAGTGTCACAGCGACCAGATTTGAACCCCAATCGGATAATTACCGAGTTCGTTATCAAATTATGACCAGTTTCCGCAACCCTGTTGTTGTCATTCCGGCACGGCTCGCCGCAACGCGCTTGCCCGATAAGCCCATGGCCGATATCTCCGGCGCGCCGATGATCGTCCATGTCTGGCGCCGCGCCATGGAAGCCGGGATCGGCCCGGTGGTGGTGGCCTGTGGCGATCAGCGAATCGCGGCGGCCATTGAAGATGCCGGCGGTATCGCCGTGATGACCGATCCGGATTTGCCGAGCGGCTCGGACCGGGTCTTCGAAGCGTTGCTGAAATTCGATCCCGACGGCCGGCATGATGTGGTGATCAATCTGCAGGGCGATCTGCCCAGCATCGATGTCTCGGCGATTGCCGCCGTGCTGGATCCGCTGGACGACCCGGGGGTGGATATCGCGACCCTGGTGGCGGAAATCACCGACCCGGATGAACGCGATGACCCGAACGTGGTCAAGGCCGTGGTCGGGTTGGCGGCGGGCCGGACTGTCGGGCGGGCGCTTTATTTCAGCCGCGCCACGGTGCCGACCGGCGCTGGACCGCTGTATCATCACATTGGAATTTACGGCTATCGCCGAGCGGCGCTGGCGCGTTTCGTCCAACTGCCGCCCGGCGTGCTGGAGCAGCGCGAACGGCTGGAACAGCTCCGCGCCCTGGAAAACGGCATGCGTATCGATGTGGCCGTGGTTGACACGGTCCCCCTGGGCGTGGATACCCCGGCGGACCTTGACCGCGCCCGCGCGCTCATCGCCAACCAGACCTGACAGACCAGTAGGAAATCATGGCAACTTCCCGCAGACCATCCAATTTGATCGCCTTCCAGGGGCAACCCGGAGCCTATTCGGAACTGGCCTGTCGCCAGGTTTTCCCGGATATGGAAACCCTTCCCACTTCGGCATTTGAAGACACGTTCGAAGCCGTGCGGGACGGCAAGACGCGCTATGCCATGATCCCGGTCGAAAATTCGGTTGCCGGCCGGGTCGCCGATATTCACAGGCTGATGCCCGATTCCGGGCTGTTCGTCATTGCCGAACATTTCCTGCGGGTGAACCATCATCTGCTGGCGCCCAAGGGGGCGACGCTGAAAACCGTGCGCCGGGTTCACAGCCATGTCCACGCGCTCGGCCAGTGCGGAAAACTCCTGCGCAAGTTGAAGCTGGAACCGGTGGTGCATGCCGATACCGCGGGCGCCGCGGCTGACATTGCCCGGCGCGGCGACCCGACCGAAGCCGCCATCGCGTCCGAACTGGCGGGCCAGGTCTATGGGTTGAAATCCCTGAAGGCCAATATCGAGGATGCGGAGCACAACACCACGCGTTTCCTGGTCTTCGCGCGCAAGGCGGTGAATCCGAAACGCAATGCGGGACCGCTGATAACATCCATCATGTTCCGCGTGCGCAATGTGCCGGCGGCCCTGTACAAGGCCATGGGCGGGTTCGCCACCAACGGGGTCAACATGACCAGGCTGGAAAGCTACATGGTGGGCGGCGATTTCCAGGCGTCGCAGTTCTTCGCCGATTTCGAAGGCGATCCACGGGACCGCAATGTGGGGCTGGCGTTGGAGGAGTTGAAGTTCTTCACCCACCAAGTCCGCGTGTTCGGGACCTACCCGGCCCATCCGTTTCGCGGCAAGTGAGCCGTAGCCGGCCCGCTCCCCCACCCGGCCACGGCCTTTTTCATAAAGAAAAACCCTACTCCTGGTCGACCCATTCGGCGATCAGACGCCGGGCGATGGAATCCGATCGCGGCCGCCGGTCAATGCCGGCGCCGCCTCCGGCCAGTTCGGCGCGGGTGAACCAGCGGGCGTCTTCCAGCTCATCCATGCTGGGGTTGATGTCCTCGGTCAGGGCGTCGGCGTAAAAGCCCAGCATCAGGGATGACGGAAACGGCCAGGGCTGCGACGAATGGTAGCGCACATTGGCGACCTTGATGCCGACCTCTTCCTCGACCTCCCGCGCCACGGCTTCTTCCAGGCTTTCGCCAGGCTCGACGAAACCGGCCAGGGTGGAATACATGCCTTCGACCCATTCGGCCTTGCGCCCCAGCACCACACGGTCGCCCGAACTGACCAGCATGATCACGGCCGGGTCCGTGCGCGGAAAGTGGGAAATGCCGCAATCCGGGCTCAAACAGACGCGCTGATGGCCGGCTTCGCGCATTTCCGTCGGCGCGCCGCACACGCCACAGAACAGATGGCGCGAGTGCCAATAGGTGATCGCCTTGCCATAGGCCAGCATGCCGCCGGTCTCGCGCGACATGAATGAGCCCACGCTGCGCAGTTCGACGAATTCGCCGCGACCGCCCAGTATGGGGGACCGGGACGGCTCGTCCATGTGGGACAAATCGATCAGGAAATGGGCGACGCTGTGGGTGAGGCCGACAAAAAGCAGTTCCGCGCCCGCATCGACCAGCGTCCGCGCCTCCCGCGATGTCAGGGTGACGGCCTGGGGCTCCTCGCCGGGCCGCACGAAATTCTTGGCTCGCCAGAGCGGCCATATGACGGTCGTCTCGGCGCGAAACATCGCATCGAGCCATTCCGTATCATTCCGGCGCTCGGCCATGCGCTCAAGGCCAAAGCTCGCATAGTGATTTGGCGTTTTCATATCTGGATAAGGTGACACAGCGCGGCCCTGGATGCAATCGGCGGGGCAAATGGGCGACGCAAATTCGGGCGCAATGAGGCCCAAGAATCTTGGGTGCGCGGTGGGAAAGCTGGTATAATGGTTCTGGGAGGCTGGTTGTGGACGGAACGTTCGCGAACCCGGTCAGGTCCGGAAGGAAGCAGCCGTAACGAGCCGTTTCCGGGTCACGTTTCCAGTCTCCCAACTCGCCAACCATCTGATCGAATCGGGCGGAAATGAACGGCCAGACCGACCCAGCTCCCTATCGCGTCCTGGCGCGGAAATACCGGCCGATAAACTTTGACGGGTTGATCGGTCAGGAAGCGCTGGTGCGCACCCTGACCAATTCGATCAATTCGGGCCGTCTCGCCCATGCCTTTATTCTCACCGGCGTGCGCGGCGTGGGTAAAACCTCGACCGCGCGGATCATTGCCCGCGCGCTGAACTGCACCGGGCCCGACGACAATGGCGGCCCGACCCCCAACCCCTGCGGCGAATGTGAAAACTGCCGCGCCATCGCCGACGACCGCCACGTGGATGTGCTGGAAATGGATGCCGCCAGCCGCACCGGCGTCGACGATGTCCGCGAACTGATCGACGGCGTGCTCTACCGGCCGGTGTCCGCGCGCTACAAGGTCTATATCATCGACGAAGTGCATATGCTGTCGAAGAATGCCTTCAATGCGCTGCTGAAGACCCTGGAAGAGCCGCCGGAACACGTCAAATTCATCTTCGCCACGACCGAAATCCGCAAGGTCCCCGTCACGGTCCTGTCGCGCTGTCAGCGCTTCGATCTGCGCCGCGTCGACGCCGATACGCTGGTCGCCCATTTCGCCCGCATCGCCGGACTTGAGAACGCCCGGATCACCCAGGAAGCCTTGCTGCTGATCGCGCGCGCCGCCGACGGCTCGGTGCGCGACGGTCTGTCCCTGCTCGACCAGGCGATTGCCCATTCCGGCGCAGGCGGGGTCGATGAAGACCAGCTGCGCGCCATGCTTGGTCTGGTTGACCGGGTTCAGATCTTCGATTTGTTCGATGTGCTGATGAAGGGCGATATCGGCGCGGCGCTGGACATTGCCGATAACATGTATGACGCGGGGGCCGACCCGGTTGTGATGCTGCAGGATCTGCTGGAACTGTCCCACTGGCTCACACGGCTCAAGATCGTGCCCGAATCGGGCGACAGCGCGGCGGTGTCGGATGTGGAACGCCGGCGCGGCCGTGATATGGCCGAACGTCTGGCCATGCCCGCGCTGACCCGCGCCTGGCAGATGCTGCTCAAGGGCCTCGGCGAGGCCCGTGTCGCGCCCTCGGCGCAGCAGGCCGCGGAAATGGTGCTGGTGCGTCTGGCCTACGCGGCGGAACTGCCGACGCCGGCCGAGATGGTGAAGAAGCTGCAATCCGAAGAGTCCGGCCCGGGTGGCGAACCGGACCGGAAACCGTCCGAGCCGCCGGTAGAACAAACGGCCCCGGCCCCGATAGAACAAGCGGCCCCGACGCCTGAACCAACGCCCGCGCCGATCGAACCGCCCGCGCCGGTCGAACCGGCCGCGCCGGAGACTTTCGAGCAGGCTGTTCAGCTTTGCGCCACCCACGGCGAAATGTTGCTCTATGCCCATCTGATGAAGGAAGTCGCCCTGGTGCGTTTTGCGCCAGGTCTGATCGAGCTGACGGCGGGGCCGCGCGCGCCCGACAATCTGGCCGCACAGTTCGGGCGTTTGCTCAGCGACTGGACCGGGGCGTCCTGGCGGGTGGAAATCCACCAGGATGCTCCGGCGGAACCCAGTCTGGGCGCGCAGCGCGACGTGGCCGAAAGAGCCCATCGTGATAAGGCGATCGCCCATCCGTCGGTGCAGGCCGCGCTTGATGCCTTTCCCGGCGCCAAGGTGGAAGATGTACGGTCCGTCCCGGCCATGCCGATGTTCGATGCCGATCTGGCCAACCCCGATAACGACCCAATGAATGGAGAACCCACGCCATGAAAAACCTCGGCCAGATCATGAAGCAGGCCCAGGAAATGCAGACCAAGATGCAGGACATGCAGGAAAAGTTGTCCGCCGTCGAAATGACGGGCTCCGCCGGGGCCGGCATGGTCACCGTGACCATGAACGGCAAGGGCGAGCTGCGCCAGGTCAAGATTTCACCCGAACTGTTCAACGGCGAAGATGTGGAAGTGGTCGAGGATCTGATCGTCGCGGCATGCGGCGACGCCAAGGCCAAGGTGGAGGCCCATATGGCCGAGGAAATGTCCAAGGTGACCGGCGGTCTGCAGCTTCCTCCGGGCATGAAACTGCCATTCTGATACGCGCATGAGCGGCACCGAAATCGATCGCCTGATCCAGTTTCTCGCCAAGCTGCCGGGGCTTGGCCCACGCTCCGCCCGGCGGGCGGCCCTGCAGCTGATCAAGCGCCGCGACTCCCTGTTGGTTCCCCTGGCGGCGGCCATGTATGCGGCCTCGGAAGCGGTGCGGATTTGCGGCGAATGCGGCAATATCGACACCAATGACCCCTGTTTGATCTGCGCCGGCCCGCGCCGCGATCCGTCGATCATCTGCGTGGTGGAACAGGTCGATGATCTCTGGGCGCTGGAGCGCACCAACTCCTTTGCCGGGCATTACCATGTTCTGGGCGGAACTCTGTCGGCGCTCGACGGGCGCGGGCCCGACGAACTGAACATCGATCATCTGGTGGTCCGGGCGGCGCGCGACACTGTGAAAGAAGTGATTCTCGCTACCTCGGTCACGGTGGAAGGCCAGACCACCGCCCATTATCTGACCGATCGTCTGGCCGCGTGCGGGGTCGTGCTGTCCGGGCTCGCCCACGGCGTGCCCGTCGGCGGAGAACTCGACTATCTTGACGAAGGCACCCTGTCGGCGGCACTGAGGGCGCGCCGGCCTTTCTGAGGTTTTAGAGCCGTGGCCGGCCCGCTCCCCCTCGCGGCGCACTTTAAAGACAAAGGATTTTAACGCATGTTCAATGCGTTGTCGGCGCCCGTGCGGGGCGCCATTTGGATGATGGGAAGCACCGCCGCCTGGGCGATGATGGCGGCATTGACACGCCACCTGTCCGGCGAAATCCATGTTTTCGAGATCGTGTTTTTCCGCAGCCTGTTCGGCATGGCATTTCTGTTGCCGTGGTTGTTCCGCAAGGGACTTCGGGGAATTTATACACAGCGCCTCGGCATGCATATGGCGCGCGGTTTCGTCGGGCTCGCCACCATCTATCTGGTGTTTAGCGCCATAGCGCTCTCGCCGTTGGCCGAGCTTGCCGCGATCATGACCCTGCGTCCCATCATGGCCACGGTGGCGGCGGTGATCGTGCTGGGCGAGGCGGCGCGCGGGCGGCGCTGGTCGGCCACCATCATCGGTTTTATCGGCGCGTTGATCATATTGCGGCCCGGCCTCAACGAGGTCTCGACCGGGACAATGCTGATGCTGGCGGCGGTGGTGCTCATGGCTACGCTGAGCATCATCATGAAATCCCTGTCGCGCACCGAAACGCCCGATTGCATCGTGACCTGGCAAATGGTGATCTTCACGCCGCTGACACTCATCCCGGCGCTGTATGTGTGGCAGACGCCGTCACTGCCGCAGCTCGCCATTTTTGTTTTTATCGGGATGTTCGGAACCCTGACCCAGCGCGGGCTGACCCGCGCCTATGCGGCGGCCGACGCGACCGTGGTCCTGCCGTTCGAGTTCACCCGGCTTGTATTTTCCGCCCTGCTGGGTTTCCTGTTTTTTGCGGAACTCCCCGATATGTGGACCTGGGTCGGTGGCGCGCTGATTTTCGCCGGCACCATCACCATGGCCCATCTGGAAGGGCGCGATGATGGTGTTTCAAGTGGCCGGCGCAGGCTACACTAAATCAATGTTTTTGATATTGCGCGTCGCCGAATAGCAGCTTCCAGGCCTCCGGGGTATGCTCGCCCTGGCGGACGCTTTCCGCCAGGACCTGTTCGCCCCGTTGCACGGCGGGCCGCGCCGCGACGGCGTCAAACCAGCGCTTCAGATCAGGATAATCGTCATAGGTAATGCCCCGCCGGTCCGGGTTGCGGCACCAGGGATAGATCGCAATGTCCGCGATGGAATAATCGCCGGCGAAATATTCGTGGCCGGCAAGATGTTTATCCATCACGCCGCACAGACGTTTTGACTCGTTGGTGTAACGGTCGATCCCATACTGGACTTTTTCACGATCCACCTGTTCCAGCGCATAGGCCCGAAAATGCCGTGCCTGGCCGAACATCGGCCCGACGCCGCCCATCTGGAACATCAGCCACTGCATAACGTCATGATGCCCATGGGGGTCTTCGGAAACAGGGGGCAGAAACTTGCCGGTTTTGGTCGCAAGGTAGTAGAGGATCGCACCGGTTTCGAAAATCGAGATTGATTTTCCGCCCGGGCCGTCATGATCGACGATGGCGGGTATCTTGTTGTTCGGGCTGATTTTCAGGAAGCCGGGCTCGAATTGTTCCCCGGATTCGATACAGACCGGAACGACTCTGTAGTCGAGGCCGCATTCCTCAAGCATAATGTGGACTTTATGGCCGTTCGGCGTCGGCCATGTATGGCAATCAATCATAATGAGTCCCCCGCGCACGGTTGATGAATGTCGATGCATTCATCCGTATCACAACCCATTATGTCAGCCTAGAGGCAGGGTCTTAATCCTGGGCGCCCGCCATTGCCTTGATCAGTTCGCGCATGCGACGCCGAACCGTGGGCGCTTCGATCTTGTAATAGGCGCGCACCAGTTCCAGGGTTTCGCGCCGCAGCATGGTATCGCGTTCCGGCGCGCCGCTTTCCGTGGGCGGGTTCGTGGCGCCGTCGAGGCCTTCCGGCATTTCTTCAAAAAAATAGGCCACGGGAACATCCAGCACCCGGCCGATTTGATACAGCCTGCTGGCGCCGATGCGATTGGAGCCTTTTTCGTATTTCTGGACCTGCTGAAATGTCAGATCGAGGGAATCGGCAAGAGCCGTTTGGCTCAAACCCAACAGGGTCCGACGCGTCCGCAGCCGGGTTCCGACATGCTTATCGACGGGTGTAGTTCTTTTGACCATAACACTCTACTATAAAATTCAGGTTCTAATGTTCTAGTATGATCAGATGTGGCATTGCAAGCGTAATCGGCGCTCACAGAACAACTTTCGGATCATACGAGGAACGGGCTTCGATGCCCTGATCCTCAACTTCGCCGCAATTTTATATTGTCGCAGGATTGTTTACCAGCGAAACGCCCGTTTAATCCACGGGTCAATCGACCGGGTTGAACAGGCGCTTGTCAAACAAGGCGCTCGCCGAGATGATCTTCGTGGTCAGCTTGTCGGCCGGCTTTACCAGCTTGGCGTGCGGAACCCGGTCCTGCGTCGGCGCAAGGCCGGCGAATTCCCATAACATTCCGTCATGCGAGCGAAATTCTTTCCCGACCGGTATATTGAGGTCATCTGGACGAAGCGTTTTAGCCAATTTGGACCACCCATAACCATTTTGTTTATGGAGTAGTTATAGGCCTTTTTTCCAGAATTCCTATCGAAGAATTGCGGGCCGGGAAATCCATATTTTTCGGATTATTCCCGCAGCAATCCCATGAGCGTTTCAGAGGTTTCGAGTGTTTCCAATCGGGCAACCGCATTGATGATCTGGTCAATCCGGGACTCAACGAATCGCGCGCGCGCGTAGATCCGGAATTTTTCCTCGATATCGCCGCGCGACACGGGGTTTTCCGGCACGCCCCGGGGATGATCGCAAAGAATCGACAAAACCGAGCCGTTCTTGCAGCTTATGTCAACGCGCACCTGACCATTGACGAGGCCGGGATCATGGTTGATTTCAACCTGCTCGGCAGCGAAGTCGCGCATCTGCGGGTCGTCATAACAGGCCGGCTCGAATTGCTCCAATGTCAGTGCGCGGTCCCGCAGCACCACCGAAGCGACGTAATGGGCCGATAGCATGGCTTCGAATTTGGCCTGGTACCGGCCAAACCCGCCATGCATGTTGAACGGCGTCTCGCACATGGCGATGTCGATTTTTTCCACATCATCGAACCGGACTTCGTCCCGGTCCATCAAATCGAACAGCGCGGTGATCATGGTCTGAAGGTGGGTGGCCGACGGCCATAACCGCAACGCGATCTGTTCAAGCTCCCAGCGCTCGCCAAGGTCCGCCGTCGCCAGTTCGGGCAGTCCGCCATTGGAATAGGTGTTGTAGATGCCGCCGTCCGGTGCGGTGAGTATTTCCGTCGTCGCCACGAAATCCTGTTCGGCGAGCAGCGCCGCCATCAGCCCCGACAACGCGCCCCGGCATTGATGAAACTTCACCGTGGGCGTTCCCCAGGCGGCAAAAGTGCCGGCCGACTGGCTGCCCGCCAATCCGAACGCCCGGGCCATGGTTTCCCCATCGAAGCCGCGCAGGCTGCCCACCGCGGCCGCCGACCCAAAGGGCCCGATGACTCCGGGGCCATGCCAGCCTTTTTCGCGGAACACAGGGTAATCGAGCCCGAGCCCGACCCGCGTCGTGATTTCGCACCCGGCGGCGATGGCGACCAGCAGATCGCTGCCCGACAGGCCGTCCCGTTCGGCGATGGCCAGCGCCGGGGGGATTACCTCCGGTGTGATATGGGTCAGTGTCGCGCGGTGGGTGTCGCACATGGTGACGGCGGTGATCAGAAAGCCGTTCATCAGCGTTGCGCCGGCCAGCGACAGCCTGCCAGGGCCCCAGCCACCGCCGATTATGCTGTTCTCGCTGGATTGCCCCATGGCGGCGGCCATGGCGTGAATCTGGCTGGTTTCTTCGCCCCGATGACCGGCCAGGGCGCAGGCCAGCGCGTCCAGCAGCAAGATCTTGGTGGCGTCCCGGACATGTTCCGGTATGGCGTCAAGGGTCAGTGATGACGCAAATTCAGCCAGCTGCCGGGTTGTTTCCTGTGCCATGCGGCGTCCCTTTCCGTTTATGCGGTTCGTTTACGCGAACCGCTCATGTGGAGACAATAGCGGGTGGCGGGACGCGCTGCCAGAACGGTTCGATGATCACCGTTTCGAACAGATCATTTTGCGTATAGGGGTCGTTGGCATGAAACGCTTCGGCGTCGGCGCGCTCGTCCGCCTCAAAAACAAGTACGTTTCCGATTACGTTCCGAATGTCGACGGCGCCGGTGGTGTCGGTGCCATCGGCGACCAGCCCGCCGCCATAAACGATGCGTGGCAAAAACGGCTCCTGATAAATTTGATGTTCAGGCTGCAGCCGGGCGCGTAGCTCGGCTTTGCCGGGCCGGTCCCGCCGCAAAATTGCGTACAGCATGGGGTCTCCGTAAATTTGACACGGTGCGCGATTGAGTCGAGACTGCGCCGCCAAAATATATTCGAGACCGATTAGTTAGGAAATCCCATGGCCAAGCAAGACAGTTTTGCAGGAGTCCGTATCCCGAAGTCGCCGGTTTACGGCACCAGGGGAATGGTGGTTTCCGGCCATTCCATGGCCTCCGTGGCCGGGCTGCGGGTGCTTGAACGGGGCGGAAATGTCATTGACGCCATGATCGCCACCTCGGCCGTGCTCTGTGTCATCCTGCCCCATGCCACATCCCTGGGCGGCGATGCCTTCATCCTCCATCACAGCGCAAAGTCGGGCGAGACGGAAGGGCTGAACGCGTCCGGCCACGCGCCGGCGGGCGCAACGCCTGAATTTTTCAAGGACGGCATGAAGGCGCGCGGCCCGCTGGCGTTCAGCATTCCCGGCATTGTACGGGGCTGGGAGGAAATCCATCAAAAGCATGGCTGCCTGCCCTGGAAGGATTTATTCGCCGATGCCATCGCAGCCGCCGAATGTCATCCCCTGTCGCGTGTGCTCGGCGCGGCGCTGCATCTGTTTCGCGCCGATGTGGAAGCCGACCCCGGCTGTGCGGCGCTGTATTATCCGGGCGGCCAGCCCCTGAAGGGCGGCGACCTGGTGCGCCAGCCCGTGCTGGCCGACACCCTGCGCGAAATCGCCGATAGCGGCAGCGCGGCGTTTTATGAAGGCCGCATCGGGAAATCCATCGGCGATTACAGCCAGGCCAATGGCGGGCTCGCGTCGGCGGCGGATTTCGACGGCTATAAACCGGAATGGGTCACGCCGTTGAAAACCGATTACCGGGGCCGTTCGGTGCGGGTCATGCCACCCAATTCCTACGGCGTGTTGATGCTGATGCAGCTCAACGCCCTGTCCGGCGTATCGTCGGAAGATCTCGCCGGCGATGAAGCCACCCGGGTCGGGTATCTGATGCGCGCCATGCGCGCCAGTTTCGCCGAGGGCCAGCATCATATCGCGGATCCGCGCACCAACCCGGCCCCGCTAGATCAATTGCTGGGCGGCGACATGACGGCCCGGCTACAGGACGCGGTCAGAACCGGAACCCACCCGTCATTGTCCCACCCCGCCGGCGGCACGTCCTGCATCACCATCGCGGATGCCTCGGGCGATGCGGTTTCCGTGGTGCAAAGCGTGTTCCATGTCTTCGGCGGCGCGTTCCTCGACCCGGGCACGGGCATCCTGATGAACAACCGCATGACCGGGTTCGTCACCGATCCGGGCCATGCCAGCGCGGTCGCGCCCCATAAGCGTCCGTCCCACACCCTGAATCCGGTGGTGGTGCTGGAAGGCGGCAAGGTCCGCTATCTGATGACCACCCCGGGCGGTCCGGCCCAGACCATTACCAATGTCCAGATCCTGTCCAACATGGTGGATCGGGGGATGGAACTGGCCGCCGCCATCGAGGAGCCGCGCTGGTCGATCAATCTTGATGGCACGGCATTGCTCGATGACGCGTACTCGCCGGAAACCGCCAACAAGCTGGCTTCCATGGGTTTCCCCACCGAACGGGCGTCGGGCGCATCCTATTTCGGGTCCGCCAAGATGATGGAAATCCTGCCCAACGGTGTCATGGCCGGCGCCGCCGATGACCGCCGCGAAGCCTACGCCGTGGGCATCTGATGAGTAATCCGGCCGATCTTGTTGTCACCAACGGCAAGGTCATGACGGTCGACCGGGGCAACGCGATTGCCCAGGCGGTGGCGATCCGGGGCCGGCGCATCGCCGCCGTCGGCGGCGCAGGGGAAATTTCCGCGCTGATCGGCCCCGGCACACGCGTCATCGATGCGGGCGGCAAGGCGGTGATCCCCGGCCTGATCGATGGTCATTCCCATATGGACCGGGAAGGCCTGAAACCGGTCTTCCCGTCGCTGGCGGGATGCGGCTGCATCGACGATGTCTTGCAGCGCATCAAGGCGCTTGCCGATGCGGCGGCGCCCGGCGACTGGGTTGTCACCATGCCCATCGGCGAGCCGCCCTACTACTGGGACACGCCCAATAATCTGCGCGAAAAGCGCTACCCGACCCGCTGGGAGCTGGATGAGGTCGCGCCCCATAACCCGGTCTATATCCGCCCGATCTGGGGCTATTGGCGGCATATCCAGCCGCTCGATTCAGTGGCCAACAGCGCGGCCCTGAAGCTGGCCGGGATCGATGGCGCGTTTCAGTCGCCCAGCGCCGAGATCGAATTGGAACGGGAC
>CALGIA010000295.1 GCA_937916005.1 uncultured Rhodospirillaceae bacterium | reverse complement strand
CCGCACCGGGCGGGCGGACCGCCGGTCTGGATCGGCGGCGGGGCGCGCGGCAGCCGCGACCGGGCGGGCCGCCATTTCGACGGCTGGCTTCCCGTCTCGCCGACCGCCGCCGAGTGGGGAGAGCAATGGGCCGACATCAAGGATATTGCGCGCGCGGCCGGGCGCGATCCGGGCGCGCTGACCGGAGCGATCTGCCTGAACCTCTCGATTGATGACGATGTGACCGCCGCCGACCGCCGGCTCGATGTATTTTTCGAGGAATATTATGGCGGGGTGGATGAAACCCACAGGCTGACCCATGGCTGCTATGCCGGATCAGCCTCGGGTGCGGCCGACTGGCTCGACTTGTATGCGCGCGCGGGTGTCGAGCATTTCGTTCTGCGATTCGCGGGCCATAACGAACGGCATCTGGAAATTCTGGCGGGGCTGCGCGCGGATCTCGGTTGGTAAGGGATGAGACCACTCTCGACACGGATGCCCGCCACAGGGGATAATGGGATTCATCTCCCGGTTTCCGGCTCGCCGCCGGTCAATTTTGATTTTGTTTTCACTGCATGAGGCAGGTTTCCGCCCGATGGCTCGTTTTGCCTATTTCAAGAATTTCGCCGTGCTGTGGCAGCAACCGAATTTTTCCTGGTACATGGGCGGGCAGACCATCGCGCTGGTCGGCATGTGGGCGCAGAGGATCGCCATCGGCTGGCTCACATGGGAGCTGACCCGATCCAATTTCTGGCTGGGCGCTATTGCGTTCGCCGATTTGTTCCCCACCATCGTGATTACGCCGATTGCGGGTGTCATCGCCGACCGGGTGAACCGGCTGAATATGTCGCGCATATGCCAGACGCTGGCTGGAATACACGCGTTCATCTTGTCGGCGCTGACCTTTTCGGGCTTCATTGATATCTGGTCCCTGTTCGCGCTGACCATGATTCTCGGGATCATTCTGGCGTTCGGCACGGCGGCGCGGCTGGCCATGGTGCCCAATCTGATGGAGGCGCGCCATGTGCCGGTCGCCATCGGCATGGATTCGTCGATCTACAACATTGCGCGGGTGGTCGGCCCCATGATCGCCGCCGCCATGATCAGCTTGATCGGCACGGGCGCAACCTTCCTGTTCAACGGAATCTGCTACGCGGTGTTCGTCTACTGCATGTTTCGCATTCACCTGGTGCGTGACGAATCCTCGGGGCGCGGCGGCAATGTGTTCGCCCAGACCTTCGATGGCATGCGCTATGCGGCGCGCCACCCCGGCATCGGGCCGGCGCTGGTCCTGCTGGCGGCCACGGCCCTCGGGGTCAAGCCGTTCCTCGAACTGCTGCCCGGTCTCGCCGACGGCGTGTTCCAGGCCGGGGTCGAGGGCTTTGCGTCCTTTGCCGCCATCGCCGGCGCCGGCGCGATTGTCGCCGGCCTGTGGGTTACCGCGCGCGGCACGATCCACGGCACCACGCGCATCGCCTTCGGTTCCATGATGCTGGGCGCCGTGGGCGTGTTTACGGTGAGCGCGACGGGAATTATCTGGGTCGGGCTGTTGGGCACGTTCATGATCGGCGCCGCAATCACGCTGGCCGGAACCAGCACCCAGATCCTGATGCAGAACTCGGTCGATGGCGCGTCCCGTGGCCGGGTGATGAGTCTTTACGGCATGGTGCACCGGGGTGGGCCCGCGCTCGGCGCGGTGATCATCGGCGCCGCCGCCGAGAAGATCGGGTTGCAGACAGCCATGATCGGCGGCGGCGCACTGACGGCTGCGGTCCTGCTGCTGATGTTGCGGCGTTATGGGACTATGGTGTCGGCCCTGGAATCGCGAAAAGAGGAAACGCGAAAAGATATGACTTGAGACGGCGAATAGATTTTCGCCCGTTGTCTTTAACCGTTGCCGGAATTCATTCGAGGCGCGCAAGGCACACGTAAATATTTCCGGGAAAAAAGCATATGGGCCGTCTCGTGGATGAGACGGCCCATGGCGGTTACAACCCGAGTTTTGCGCGTGTCCCCTTATCCAGCTTCCCGGTCGCCTTCAGATGGTTTTTGGCCTGGAACTTCTTGAGCGCGGCGCGAGTCTGCCGTCCCATCTTGCCGTCGGCCTTGATCTTCGCGCCGTGTTGGTTCAGCGCAGCCTGCAGAGCCATTACGGATTTGGAAGGGGCGGCTTTCTTCGCCATCTTCTTCATCATGCCGCCGGACTTGCCGGCTGCTGCTGATGGGGTGGCGGCCTGGGCAATGGTGGCTGCCGGCAGCCCAATGCTCAGGCAAAATATTCCCAGTACGGCCACGATTGCGGCCCGAGTTATAAAAGTAGCCATCGATGTCATCTCCAAAAAACCCAGGCGCTTCACGCTCAGGGCGACATTGTTAAGGGAATGGATTTAGCGCGCTTTCGAAAGGAAGAGCAACTATTCTAATCTGAATTTCGAACAAAATTCGAACCAGGGTTTTTACCATGGGAAGCGCTCCGTTCCATATTGACATCCTCATTCACGAGCTTCAATTAGAAGCGCTTTTCGCGTGATTAGGGCTGCTCGAAGTGAACCCCAAATTGATGGAGGCAATCGTCGATGCCGCCCTGGCGCGGCTTCCGGTCCGGGACGATGCGTCGGCTGCCGTCGGGTCTCTACCTTCCTGACGGCGCGGATCCCGGGCTCTGGTTGATCGCGCGCCAGACCTTTTCAGGCGTTGCGGGCATTTCCATGTGTTCGACGCCGAATTCGGACAGGGCGTCGACGATGGCGTTGATGACCACGGCGAGGGCAGGCGTCGTGCCGCCTTCGCCGCCGCCGCGCACACCCAGCGGATTGGTCGGGCTCGGCACCTCCATGATATCGACGGCGAATGACGGAAAATCATCGGCCCGGGGCAGGGCGTAATCCATCAGGGAGCCGGTCAGCAACTGCCCGCTTTCCGGGTCGTGGATTATATGTTCCATCAGGGCCTGTCCCGCGCCCTGGACCGCGCCGCCATGGGTCTGTCCGTGCAGGATCAGGGGGTTGATCGCGCGGCCCACATCGTCGACGGCGGCATAGCGCATGATTTCCACCGCGCCGGTTTCCGGATCCACCTCGACTTCGCAGACCTGTGCGCCATAGGGGTATCCGGGCACCTGCATTTCTTCCTGGCATTCGCCGGACAGGGGGCCGTCCGCTCCCGTTTCGGCGACAGCCGCCACATCGAAAATTCCGACCGACCGGTCCGTGCCCGCGATGGTGAAGCGTCCGTCGGCGAATGAAATATCGGCGGCTGCGACTTCGAGCATTTGGCCCGCGATCTCCTTGCCGCGTTCGATGATCCGGTCCGACGCCTTGCCCATGACGATGCCGGCCATGCGCATGGAGCGCGCCGAATGGGACCCGCCGCCTTCCTTGACGATATCCGTGTCGCCGGCAATCATGTGCACGGCCTCGAACGGTACGCCGAGCCATTCGGCGACGCATTGGGTGAAGCTGGTTTCGTGCCCCTGGCCGCTCGACGTGGTGCCGATGACGACCTCGACCCTTCCTTCCGGCCGCACGGTGATGTCGGAACGTTCCACGGGAAAGCCGCTGGTGATCTCGATATAGTTGGCCAGCCCGATGCCGCGCAGCCGGTTTCGGGTCCGGGCCTCATCGCGCCGGGCGGCAAACCCGTCCCAGTCGCCGAGATCCAGCGCCCGGTCCATGGCGCGCTCCAGATGCCCGCTGTCATAGGTCAGCCCCAGCGCCGTGCGGTACGGCATGGCGTCCTCGCCGATCAGGTTTTTGCGCCGCAGCCCGACACGGTCGATTCCGAGCCGGCGCGCCGCCATGTCGATCAGCCGTTCCATGATGAACATGGCTTCGGGCCGCCCGGCGCTCCGGTATGGCACGGTGGGCTGGGTATGGGTCATCACGGCCCGGGCCCGCACGGCGGCGGCGGGAAAATCATAGACGCTGGTCAATAGCTCCGACGTTTTGTTGAGGGGTACGAAGACGATTGTCCGGCCGCCCACATTGCTGATCAGGGAAGCCCTGATCGCCAGGAATCGTCCCTCCTTGTCGAGGGCGAGGGCAGCCTCCACATGCAGGTCGCGGCCCTGATAATCCGACTGGAACGCTTCGCTCCGGGTTGCGATCCATTGGACCGGGCGTTCGAGCCGGCGCGACGCCCAGGCGGTCAGCGCATATTCCGGATAGGTCCAGTTCCGCGTGCCGTAATTGCCGCCCACATCGCCGGCGATGACCCGGACCCGGTCTTCGTCGAGCCCCAGCACCGCCGCCAGGTCGCGCTTGAGACGGACTGAATTGTCGCCGCCGCAATGAACCGTGATCCGGCCGGTCGCAGGGTCGAAATTGCACAGCGCCGCGCGCGGTTCCATCATGACGCCCGTGACCCGCTGGGCCCAGGTGGTCAGTTCCACCACATGGTCGGCCCGTGCAAACGCGGCGTCAACGGCCGCCCTGTCGCCGAAATTTCCATCGACCGGGGTGTTGCCGGCAACCTGCGGCCAGACGTTGGGCGCGCCGTCCGCCGGCGCGTCGGGGGTCACGGTCACCGAGTCCAACGGCAGGTAGGTCACGTCCAGGCAGTCGGCGCCCATCAGGGCGGCGGATTGGCTGTCGGCGATGACCATGGCGACCGCCTCGCCCACATAGCGCACCACATCGGTCGCCAGCAGCCGGAGCGGTGAAATTCGCAATGGCGAGCCGTCGCTGTTTTCCAGCGGCAGATCGACAATGCCCGGGATCATCGCGCTGGCGGGCAGATCGGCGATCCCGTCGCGCGCCATGTCCTCGCCCAGCAGAATATCGATCACGCCCGGCACGGCGCGCGCGCGCGCGGCATCTATCCCAGTGATCCGCGCATGGGGATGGGGTGACCGGACGACCGTCGCATGGGCCTGGCCGGGCGCCGTGATGTCGACCGTATATCGGCCGGCGCCGGTGACCAGCCGATGATCCTCCTTGCGGACAACCGGTTGCCCTATACCGTTCTTTGTGTTGCTCACGGGCGGGGTCTCTCCATTTTTAATTTATCGGTTTCCCGGGCAACGCCAGGACTGACGCTCATCATGCCCTAACCGCACTATTGTTGGAATAGGATGCATTCCGTCGCGGTCGCTTAATAAGGGACCAAAGTGCGGGTGCGATTTGTGATCCGGGATTATCCCATTGCCGGACCCGCCGGTTGATGTAGTTTCGGTCAGCGTGTTTCGTAAATATTCAGGAGTGTCGGCGATGGGGTGGCGAATTCTTGCCGTATTGGCGTTGATGGGGATGGCGATCTTTGGGCCCGCCGCGGCCCAGATGCCCCGGGACCGTCACGCCGGGTATTACTACCCGCCGCCGGTTTCCATCGAGACCTATCCGTCGCGGGCCAAAATCCTGGCGGACACCAATCGCCGCCGCCGGATCGGGTTCATCATCAACGTGATCGCGTCCATGCGGCAACGGCCCTATCCGCCGATTTTCGACATATTCCCCAAGGGCGCTCAAGCGGAGAAGCTGATTATCGTCAGCAACACGTCCGGACGGCTCAACACCATCTACCGGGTCCGGGGGCTGCTGGCGACGATGACGTCGGTCGCGCGCACCATGCCGATTTTCGTCAAATATCGGGTCGAGACCTTCTTTACGTTTCTTGACCTTCTCAAGATGCTCGGTTTCACACAGATTACCGTGACGGACGGCGCCGCTTTCGCCCATCAAATCAAGCTGAAATAGCTGAATTCCCAAACTTTAACCGGGAAAATTTAACTTTCAGAACATAATTTTCGGCCAGAATTCAGGCTGGAACTGGAATGACGAGCGCGCGAGATGGCTGGAAGCACCGAAATTTATATCTGCAAACCGGGTCAGGCGCTGACCGACGGCCGGGTCGAATATGGCGAGATAACGACAAAGATCGAGGCCGAAGACGATGCAATCGAGCGCATGCGGTGTGATTCGTCGATTGGGAAAATCGCCTATTACGCAATGCGCCCCAATGGCGAATTCAAATGCATCCACACCAGGCAGAATCCCGACAATGCACTGCCGCCCTCAAAGCCTCCGGCCGGAATTGCCCCCCGGCCCACCAAACCGCGCGGCAAAAAGGTGGCGAAACCTTCCCTGATGGGCCGCGCGCTCAATCTGTTGCGATAGCCCCAAACGATTGGGACACGATGGACAAGGGGGGAGCGAGACCATAATATCGCGGCCCCTGATATCCTTTCGCTTCGGAATTTCTTTTTCATGACGAAACCTGTCTGGCTGGGCGCTGTGACCGTGCTCGCGCTCTGCACCCTGATGAGCCTGATTTCCTATGGAACGCGCCAAAGTTTCGGCCTGTTTCTGATTCCCATCAGCGCCGATATCGCGGGCGGGCGGTTCGAGCCGTTCTCCTTCGCCGTGGCTTTACAGACCGTCGTCATCGGATTGAGCGTGCCTTTCGTGGCGATCATGGCGGACAGATGGTTCGGCCCGGTCAGGATTTTGATGACCGGGGGCGCGCTTTACACCCTCGGCATGGTGCTTTTGGCCTTCTCGACAACGGAGCTGGAAATGACGCTGAGCGTCGGCGTGCTCAGCGGGTTGGCCGCGTCGGGCTGCGGCCTGCCGCTGGTCCTGTCGGTCGTCGCCCGGGTGGCGCCGGAAAAACACCGCAGCCTGTGGCTCGGCATTGTGTCGGCGGGCGGAACCGGCGGCCAGATGTTCCTGGTGCCGTTCAATGCACAGATGCTGAAGGTCATGGATTGGACGAACGCCATATTGGTGCTGGCCGCGATCATCTTCTGTATCGTTCCCATGGCCATGGTGATCGGCCGGGCCGGAAAAAAATCACTGGGCCAGAAAAAAGAAACCCGGTCCCTTGGTGAGACCCTGCGCGAGGCGCGTTCCCATCGTGGGTACTGGCTGTTGTGCCTGGGATTTTTCGCCTGCGGATTTCAGGTCCAGTTCGTGGTCACCCACCTTCCCAATTACCTGTCCGATATGGGAACGGGATTCACCCTGGGCGCCGAGGCCATCGCGCTGATCGGCCTGTTCAACGTGATCGGCACCGCCATCGCGGGCAAGCTGGGCGGCCATTTCCAGAAAAAGAACCTGTTGAGCCTGCTGTATCTTGGGCGTTCCCTGATCATCCTCATCTTCTTCCTGTCCCCCATATCCCAGATGAGCGTGTATATCTTCGCCGGTTGCATTGGGCTGCTGTGGCTCGCAACCGTGCCGTTGACCGCCGGGCTGGTGTCGCATTTCTTTGGTCCGCGCTACATGGCCACGCTCTACAGCTTCGCGTTTCTGAGCCATCAGGTCGGCGGCTTCATCAGCGTCTGGATGGCGGGCCGGCTGCGCGACGCGACCGGGTCCTATGACAGCTGGTGGTGGGTCATCATCACGGTCGGCGGCATCGCCGCCCTGCTGCATTGGCCGATCGATGAAAGCGTCACCGCGCGGCCGGTTGAAGAAACATCCAGTTAGATCAGATCCAGATATTTATCGACCCCGCCCAGGGTCACGGGCGGCGTGCCGTATTTTTGTCTCAGTTCCATCACCACGCGAAAGCCGTCCTGGTTGATCGGCAGTCCCGGCTTCAGGATGGATTGGGGCGATTGCAACTCCATAGCCGCCTGGATCGCATCCGTTGACGACAGGGACAGATGGGACAAATGGCGGATCAGCAGATCGGGCAGGTCGTCCGCATTTTCCGGCGCCAGCACCCAATCGACCGCTTTCAACAGTGCGCGTTTGAAGCCCTGCAGCGCCGCGCGGTTTTGCCGCGCCCATGTCCGGTCGGCGGTGAACACGCCGCCCTGGTAATTGTCCCACGGGTCCGGGTCCGATTGCAGCCATGTATAGCCTTCCAGGACAGCGGTTGCCGCGTCGGCCTTGCCGAGAAGCCCGGCCGCGCAATCGCCGGATCGGACCGCATCCCACCTGGCCTTGACCGCCCCGACCGGGATCAGCTGGTAATCCTCCAGGGCGAGGCCCTGATCCTCCAGCCATTGCCGCAGCAGAAACGAAAACCCCGTATTGACCGCATCGACGGCGATTCGCGCGCCCCCGAGGCCGGCGAAGTCTGAAATTTCGGGCCGGGCGATCAGAGGGCGTGGATCGGTCGCACAGCCCAGCAACACGATCAGGTCGGCGGGGTGTTCCGGCGTCGCGCCGCCCTGATTCTCGTCATAGGCGATCACGTTATCGACCGCCGTCATGGCCATGTTGTAATCGCCGTCGATCAGCCCGATCATCTGGTGGATCGATCCGGGGGCCGCCTCGCAATGGATTTTCAGGCCTTCGTCGGCGAAATATCCAGCCTCCTGGGCGCGCTGAATCGGCGATGTCTCCGGGCCCATGAAGGCGCAGATGGAAATTTCGGCCAGACCGTCACTCATGCCCAATCCTCGAATCGCATGTCCTTTCGCCATGCTATTGTAACGGCTCGGATTGAACCAGCGGATACACAACATGGCGCGTGCAATGACCGGAACGACTGATCGGGTGATCGCGCTGCTGTGCGGCGTCGCGGAAGCGCCCGATGGGCTGACCCTGACCGAACTGTCCCACGCGCTCGATCTCGCGCCCTCGACCATTCACCGCATGCTGGACCGGCTCGGCGCGCTCGGCATCGTGCGGCTTGACCGGGACGGGCGCCATTACGTCGCCGGGCTCGAGTTTTACCGCCTGTCGGCGTTGGTCGTGGAACGGACGGATTTAACCCGGATCGCGCGGCGGGGTTTGGCGGATCTGGCCGATGAAACGGGCGAAACCTGCTTTCTGGCGCTCTATATGCCCCATGAACGATGCATGATGTATGAGTCGCGGATCACCGGGTCCCGCTCCATCCACATCGCCACCGAATTGCACGCGCGCCTCGGGATGGCGTATGGCGCGGCGGGGCTGGCGATGCTGTCGGCGCTGCAGCCGCTGGAGGTGGATGGAATTTTGTCGGGCGATGACGAGGCGGCCGGACCGCGGGCCAGTCTGTTTGACGTTCTCGCCGGTATTCGGCGCTTGGGTTATGCGGTGCGCCAAGACGAGCGGATCGGCGATGCGGTGGAAATCGCGGCCCCGTTATCGGACGTCACCGGCCGCATGGTGGGGGCGTTCAGCATCGCGATCCCGGCGGCGGGTTTCGATGCGGACGCGGAAACTTTCATGGGCCGGATGGTGATCGAACACGCCAACAGCCTGTCGAAAATTCTTGGCGACACAGGCGACAGCCGGGAAAGACGCCGCGTAAAGGACTGGAGTTTGCGAAGTTGAGATGTTTCAGCCGGTTGCGGTATCGCCGTCGGAACTGATCAGGATAAACGCGATCACGCAGGGCTCGGTCCCT
>CALGIA010000294.1 GCA_937916005.1 uncultured Rhodospirillaceae bacterium | reverse complement strand
TGATCATAACCAATATTTCAGTACCACGAATGCGCCGATCAGCAAGACGCAAAACAGGATCGTCATCAACCCAAGCCGTTGTTCGATAAAATCGCGTATGGGCGGTCCAGCCCACCACAATAGCGTCGCGACCAGGAAAAACCGCAACCCCCGCGCCGTGATGGATGCAATCGTGAACACCCAGGGGTCGAGTTGGGTCGCGCCACTCGCGATGGTGATGACTTTATAGGGGAATGGCGTGACCCCGAAGATGAACACGATCCAGGCTCCCCATTCATTGTAATCGAGCCGGAACGAATCGAACTTGGCCGCATAGCCATAAAAGTCCAATAGGGGCCGCCCAGCGGTCTCAAACAGGAAATAGCCGATGGCATATCCCAGCAGGCCGCCCAACACCGATGCGATGGTGCAGATTGCCGCATAGCGCCACGCCCGGTCGCGCGCCGCCAGAATCATGGGAATCAGCAGAACGTCGGGCGGAATCGGGAAAATCGAGCTTTCGATAAAGGCGATTGCGGCCAGCGCCCAAACGGCGTCGCGCCGCGCGGCAAGCCCCATCACCCAGTCATATAGTCGTTGCAGCATGACGGTATGTAACAGGTGAACCGAATCGCTACAACCGAGAGATAGGCTGGCCGTGCTTTGCCTATTTTTTAGCCGGCTTCAAAGATATGCCAATAAATTAATCATTTTGAAGTGGCCGGTCGAGCTCCTTGTCATCCGAATCAGTATTAAATGTTTAAGTATCAACAGGTTGAGAAAATTTTATACCGCCCGCCCGGTGGCACGATCCTTGCATTAGATTTGATATGGATCGAGGGATGACCTGCACTTTTGTCCTTATGGGTCCGCCTTAAGCAAGGAGAAATGCCGTGATCATGATCTCAAGACCCGAATTCGCCCAATTGCACCGGGATACGCGTTCCGAAACACCCGAACCATATGAAGCCGCCCAAACGCCCGCTTTTACCTGGCCCGCCAATGAGATCATGCTGCGGTCACTGCTTCGTACCGGGCACAGCTTTGCGGAAATCGGCGCCCTGCACGGAGTGAACGACACGCAGATCGCGGGACTACGAAATCAATATGATGTTTAGGGGCCGACGCTGTTTCCAATAGAACGACAATTCTCTAAACGTCGAGATTGACCACTTTCAGAGCATTGTTCTGGATGAATTCCCGTCTCGGTTCCACCACATCGCCCATTAATGTGGAAAACAAGTTTTCCGCATCATCCGCGTGGGCCACCTGGACCTGAAGAAGCCGCCGTATATTCGGGTCGAGCGTGGTTTCCCAAAGCTGTTCGGGATTCATTTCGCCGAGCCCTTTGTAACGCTGAATGCCGACGCCCTTGCGGCCGAGCTCCATCACCGCATTAATCAGCCTGACAGGGCCGGTAATCCGTATTTCCCGGTCCTTGGCCACCAGCGTGGCCGGGCGGGCATAGCTATCTTGCAATTCGACCACCATTTCATCGAGCCGGCGGGCCTCCGCACTGCGCATCAGCGCGCCGTCGATAACGTGACGTTCAACAACGCCGCGCAAGGCGTGCTTGAATATAATGCCATCACCATCGACCGGTTCGGAAGACCACCCTCGTTCAAATTCGTCGGACAGAGCGTTCAGCCGACGCGCGATTGCTTCCGCGACCTGTGATGCCTGTTCATCCGATTGCAACAAGTCGGGCTTGAAGGCGCCAAGGATGGCGGCCTGTTCGGCTACGTCGATACTCGACAGCCGCCTGAGCATCGGCGTCATCAATCGCTTGGCCGTAAGCGCCAAATTCACTGTTTCCCGCAGGTCCGCGCCGGCTAGCCGTGTGCCATTCCCCAGCTCAAGCACACAATCCCGAAGCCCGGCGTCGATCAAATAGGTATCAAGCTCACCGTCATCTTTCAGGTAAACGCCGCCATCGCCCTTTTTGGCCCGATACAAAGGAGGTTGGGCGATATAGAGATAGCCGCGTTCGATAACCTGCGGCATCTGGCGGAAGAAAAACGTTAGCAGAAGAGTCCGGATGTGACTACCGTCGACATCGGCATCGGTCATGATGATAATTTTGTGATAGCGGATTTTTTCGATATTGAATTCATCTGGCCCAATGCTCGTGCCCATGGCGGCGATCAGCGTGCCGATTTCAGCGGACCCCAGCATTTTGTCGAACCGGGCCCGCTCCACATTGAGAATTTTACCCCGGAGCGGAAGAATCGCCTGGTTGGCGCGATGACGGGCCTGTTTGGCCGACCCACCTGCGGAATCACCCTCGACGATAAACAGCTCCGACAGCGCCGGGTCGCGTTCCTGACAGTCGGCGAGCTTGCCAGGCAGGGTCGAGATATCGAGAGAGCCCTTTCGTCGGGTCAGTTCCCGCGCCTTGCGTGCTGCTTCCCGCGCCGCCGCCGCTTCGCACACCTTGGCCACGATCTTGCGCGCCTCGGCCGGGTGTTCTTCAAACCAGAGGCCCAGCTTTTCACCGATGACGCTTTCCACAATGGGGCGAACTTCGGACGACACCAGCTTGTCCTTGGTTTGGGACGAGAATTTCGGATCCGGAACCTTGATTGACAACACGCAGGTCAGGCCTTCACGGGCGTCATCGCCCGTCAGCGACACTTTTTCCCGCTTGGAAATTCCGCTCGACGCCGCATAGCTATTGATCGTGCGTGTCAACGCGCCCCGAAATCCGGCGAGATGGGTTCCGCCGTCGCCCTGCGGAATGGTGTTGGTGAAACACAACATGGTTTCATGGTAGCTATCGGTCCATTCAAGCGCGACGTCGACCGAGACCGAATCCACCTCACCCGAGATCGAGATCGGAGAGCCGATCAATGAGGTCTTGCCACGGTCGAGATGTTCAACAAACGCTTCGATGCCGCCCTCATACTCCAACACCACCACGTTGGGTTCCACGCCGCGGGCGTCGGTCAGCACCAGCCTGACGCCTGAATTCAAAAAGGCCAATTCGCGCAGCCGGTGTTCGAGCGTCGGAAAATCGAATTCGATCTGGGTAAATGTGTCGGGGGACGGAAAGAATTTGATTTCCGTCCCGGTCTGGTCGCCGGCGTCTCCGACGATTTTCAACGGTTCTTCAGAATCCCCATGAACGAAGCTCATGAAATGTTCCTTGCCGGCGCGCCAGATGCGCATTTCGAGCTTTTTCGACAGGGCGTTGACCACAGACACCCCGACACCGTGCAGCCCGCCGGACACCTTGTATGAATTCTGGTCGAATTTTCCGCCGGCATGGAGCTGGGTCATGATGACCTCGGCAGCGGATATCCCTTCTTCTGTATGAATTTCGACAGGAATCCCCCGCCCGTCATCACGCACCGCGACCGATCCGTCGCCGTTCAAGGTCACGTCGATCTGGGTGCAATGACCGGCCAGCGCCTCGTCGATGGCGTTGTCGACGACTTCATACACCATGTGATGCAGGCCCGACCCGTCGTCGGTGTCGCCGATATACATGCCGGGGCGTTTACGCACAGCCTCCAGCCCACGCAGGACCTTGATGGAATCGGCGCCATATTCTTCTTCGGGCGGGGCCGGTTGTGGCGAATCGGCAGGCGATGTCATGGATTTCTCCAGTGTATTGGATGGTTTTTTATAGCAACGAGTTGAGGTAGGGCAGTGCGTTGGGCCGGGACAGTGCGTTCAGTTGGGCGTCGGAAACCCGGATATAGCTGGCCCGGTCCGCCAGGGGCGTAAACAACGCCTCGTCAGTCCCGGTCATCCAAGCCTGTGCGCCTGAGGCGCAAATTTCATCAAACAGCGCTTCCCTGCGTTCTTCATCAAGGTGAGCGGCGATTTCATCGAACAGCAATATGGGCGCGATACCGCGTTCCAATGCCTGCAGGCGCATATTGGCCAGAACGATGCTGATCAACAGCGCCTTTTGCTCACCGGTTGAGCATTGTCGCGCCGCGACATTCTTGACCACGTGACGGCAGATCAGGTCACTACGATGTGCGCCAAATGTCGACCGCCCGGCTTCCGTGTCGCGCGCCCGGTTAGCGGCAAGCGCAAAGCGCACCCGGTCTTCCGCGTCGAGCGCCGGCAGGGTTTCAAGCAATGTTTCTATTTCCCCATCAATCCGCAAATCCGCGGCGGGAAAGGGACCAACGCCCAGCTTGCAAGCCACATTCATCCGCGCCACAAAAGCCAATCGCGCGGCGGCGACGGCAACGCCCGCCCGCGCCATGCGGTCTTCCAATGCGCCAAGCCATGACGGATCGGCGCCACGCCCGCCGCGACTGTCGCGCAGCAGGCGCGCACGTTCCCGCATGGAGCGTTCATAACCCGTCAGACATTCGGCATGGGCTGCATCAAAGCCGAACACCAGCCGGTCAATGAATCGGCGGCGCTCGGATGCGCCCTCGCTAAACAGCCGGTCCATCTCGGGCGTCAGCCAAATTGCGTGAACCCATTCGCCAAGCACGGACTGGCTCGGCGCATCAGCGCCGTCGATCCGCACCGCCCGTCGATTGGGCTGGTTGCCGCCGGGCGGGGCGGCCACCACGCCCGTTCCAATTTCGACGGTTTCGCCATCCACTGTGACCGTCGCTGCGACCGCCCAGGGAATTGCCGCCTTGTCGTGACCGGCGGGATCAACGCCTGCTTCACGGCGGCCGATATCAGAAAGCTGGGCGCGGCGAAGCCCCCGTCCGGGCGCCAGAAATGAAACCGCTTCCAGCAAATTCGTCTTTCCCGCACCATTCGGCCCGGTCAGAACCACGGGGCGCGCATCGAGATCGAGACGAAGCGATTCATAGCATCTGAAATCGGTCAAAATTAGTCTCGTGACAGCTATATTCGCCGCCGCCACGGGTTGCGGTGTCATGGGAGCCAGGCCAGTCAGAACGCCTGCGCCATCATACGCGCATCGGCATCAGGACATAGAGCGCCGCCGGATCTGATTTATCGCGCACCAATGTTGGCGACGCGCCATCCGACAGCATGAACTGCGCTGAATCCCCTTCAATCTGCTGCGTGATATCGAGGAGATAGCGCGAATTAAATCCGATTTCGAGCAACCCGTCAGCATAGTCGACTTCGAGCTCCTCGGTGGCGCTGCCGGCATCCGGGCTGGTGGCCGACAAAACCAGGTTGCCCTGGTTGACACTGAGCTTTATGGCGCGAGACTTTTCCGTGGAGATTGTCGAAACGAGATCAACCGCCTTGGCGAAAATTTTCGTACTGACCTCAAGAGATTTATCATTGGCGAATGGAATGACCCGGTTGTAATCGGGGAATGTGCCATCGATAAGCTTCGATGTCAGGACCACGCCATCGAAGGCGAAACGAATTTTGGTGTCCGACAGGGACACCTCTACATCGCCGCCGATTTCATCGATAAGCTTGCTGAGTTCGCCAACGGTTTTGCGCGGCACAATGACGCCCGGCATACCGTCCGCGCCCGCGGGCAGGGGCATTTCCATCCGGGCCAGGCGATGTCCATCCGTCGCGACTACGCGCAGGACCGGCGTGCCTTCCTGGTCAGCGGGGTGGAAATAAAGCCCGTTCAAATAATATCGCGTTTCTTCGGTGGACATGGCGAACCGGGTACGGTCGATCAAACCGCCGAGCGATTCCGACGACAAGGTGAAGCCATGGGGCAAATCGCCCTCAGCCATCACGGGAAAATCCTCGCTCGGCAAGGTGGCAAGACTCAGCTTGGAGCGCCCCGACCGAATGGTGAGCTGGTTTTCCTCGCCCCCACTATCGATTTCAACCTGCGCGCCTTCCGGCAGCTTGCGCACGATGTCATAGAGCGTGTGGGCCGACACGGTGGTCGCGCCTTCCTGGGTGATATCGCAAGGTGCGCTTTCCACCAAGGCGAGATCCATGTCTGTCGCGGACATGCCAAGCGTACCATCGCGTGCGCCGAGCATCACATTGCCCAGGATCGGTATGGTATTGCGCCGCTCGACCACGCCCTGAATATGCGCCAGGGATTTCAACAAGGAGCTTCGTTCGATCGTCAGTTTCATGGTTTCTGGCTGCCGTATTTAGAGGCCGAAAAGATAGGCCCAAGCTGCATCGGGACCGTCCAAAACTCCTGAGATTCGCTTTAAACCGAAGCGGTAAACCCCACGATCGGAAGATGCCACAAAGCGACCACGCCCTATCTTTGGAATTATAGCACAGGGCAAGGGATTTCGAAGATAAATCGCAGTGAATTAGCGGTAAATGAGACGACTGGCGCCGGGTTCAAGATAGGCCCGGAAAGCGCGTGGTCAGGCCTCCAGCATCCGGCGCAAAAGTTCAACGTCTTCATCAAAACCAACGTCGGCTTGGCGAAGTTCATCAATCTTTTTCACTGCATGCATGACCGTCGTATGATCGCGTCCGCCGAACTTGCGTCCGATTTCCGGCAATGACCGCGTGGTCAACTGTTTGGCCAGATACATGGCCACCTGTCGCGGCCGCGCGACGGCGCGCGAACGGCGCGCGGAATGCATGTCGGCAATCCGAATGTTGAAATGTTCCGCAACCCGTTTTTGAATTTCCTCGATGGTGACACGGCGTTCGTGGGCGCGCAGCAGGTCGTGCAGAACTTCCTGGCAGGTTTCGAG
>CALGIA010000293.1 GCA_937916005.1 uncultured Rhodospirillaceae bacterium | reverse complement strand
CCGCCTGGCGCGATATCGGCGCGCGCGGCGCCTCCGCTCGCGCCGACTGGGACGCACGTCTGGTCGGTCTCGATGAAGCGGCGCGGAAAAATTTCATCCGGGGTGAAAAGGGCGAACTGCCGTCAGGCTGGCAAGCCTCCATCACTCAGATAAAACAGCAGTTTTCCGCCGATGCGCCCAAGCTGGCGACGCGGCAATCGTCCGGCGCGGTGCTGGAAACCCTGACCAGGGCCGTGCCCGAAATGGTCGGCGGGTCGGCCGATCTCACCGGGTCCAACAACACGCGGCCCAAGGATTTCATCGCTGTCGATGGGGCGCAGGCCGGTGGCGATATCGATTATTCCGGGCGCTACATCAATTGGGGCGTGCGCGAACATGGCATGGCGGCGGCCATGAACGGCATGGCGCTGCATGGCGGATTGATTCCCTATTCAGGTACGTTCCTGGTGTTCGCCGATTATCTGCGTCCGGCACTGCGGCTGTCGGCCCTGATGGGCCAGCGGGTGATCCATGTTCTGACCCATGATTCCATCGGTTTGGGCGAAGACGGCCCGACCCATCAGCCGGTCGAAACCCTGGCCAGTCTGCGCGCCATGCCCAATGTCAATGTGTTCCGCCCGGCCGACGCGGTCGAAGTGGCCGAATGCTGGGAATTGGCGGTCGGCAATGCGTCCGGCCCATCGGTGCTGGCGCTGACCCGCCAGGGACTGCCCACATTCCGCACGGTTCACGGCGATGAAAACCTGTCGGCGCGCGGCGGTTATGTTCTGTCGCCCAGCGACAAACCGGCCCAGGTGACGCTGCTGGCCACCGGGTCGGAGGTCGAGATCGCCATGGCGGCGCAGGCCCAGCTGGCCGAACAGGGCGTGGCTTCATCGGTGGTGTCCATGCCGTGCTGGGAATTGTTCAACACCCAGACCGCGGAATACCGCGCGTCGGTACTGGGCGACAACACGGTGCGGGTCGCCGTCGAAGCTGCAATCCGCATGGGGTGGGATCAGTATATCGGGCCGGAGGGCGGGTTTGTCGGCATGACCGGCTTCGGCGCGTCGGCGCCTGCGGGCGAACTTTACAAGCATTTCGGCATTACGGCGGAGGCCGTCACGGCGGCTTCCCTGTCTTGTCTCGGCAAATAGAGGAAGGAATCACCATGACTGTACGTGTTGCAATCAACGGCTTTGGCCGGATCGGCCGACTGGCGCTGCGCGCCGCATTCGAGGCGAACCGCAAGGATATCGAATTCGTCGCCATCAACGATCTGGGGTCGGTCGAAATGAACGCCATGCTGCTGCAGCATGATTCGACCCATGGTCCATTCCCCGGCACGGTCAAAGTCACCAAGACCGGGATCAATCTGGGCCGCGGCAATATCAAGGTGATCGCGGAACGCGACCCGGCCAAGCTGCCCTGGGGCAAGATGAATATCGACGTGGTACTGGAATGCACGGGCATCTTCACGTCGCGGGAAACCGCCGGCAAGCATCTGGAAGCGGGCGCCAAGCGGGTTCTGATCTCGGCTCCGAGCACCGGCGAAGACATCATGGTGGTCTATGGCGTCAATGACGAAAAGCTGCGCAAGAAACATAGATTGGTTTCGAACGCATCCTGCACGACCAACTGCCTGGCCCCGGTGGCCGCCGTGCTCGACAAGGAAATCGGCATTTCGGCGGGCTACATGACCACCGTGCATTCCTATACGGGCGATCAGCGCATTCTGGATACGCTGCATAGCGACCCACGCCGCGCGCGCGCCGCCGGTCAATCCCTGATCCCCACATCGACCGGCGCGGCCAAGGCCGTCGGCAAGGTGCTGCCCCAGCTCAACGGCAAGCTGGACGGCACCGCGATCCGGGTTCCCACGGTCAATGTGTCGATGATCGATTTCCATTTTACCGCCAAGCGCAAGACCACGGCGGAAGAAATCAACGCGGCCATCGTCAAGGCGTCCAACAGCAAGCGCCTGAAGGGCATTCTGGTCACCAATGACCAGCCGCTGGTGTCGATCGATTTCAATCACAACGCCGCAAGCTCGGTCTTCGATCTGACCCAGACCCAGGTGATGGAAGGCAGGCTGTGCCGCATATTGTCGTGGTACGATAATGAATGGGGCTTTTCCAACCGCATGCTCGATACGGCGGCGGCGCTGGGCAAGCTGGGGTAAGCGGGCGTAGATGCCAAAATCGATCGATGATCTGGATGTCGCGGGCAAGCGCGTCCTGGTGCGCGGCGACCTCAATGTTCCCATGCGCGACAATGCGGTCACCGACGCCACGCGCATCGACCGGCTGGTTCCGACGCTGACCGAGCTGGCCGGGCGCGGCGCAATGGTGATCGTGATGTCCCATTTCGGCCGGCCCAAGGGAAAGCGCGACCCGTCCATGTCGCTGAAACCGGTGGTCGGGCCGTTGCGCGCGGCGCTGGGCGGGCTTGATCTGGTTTTTGCGGATGATTGCGTCGGGCCGGATGCGGAAGCCGTCATCGCCGCGCTCAAACCGGGTCAAATTGCGCTGTTGGAAAATCTGAGGTTTCATCCCGGTGAGGAAGCCAACGACCCGGCATTCGCCGCCGCCCTGGCGGCGCTTGGCGATATCTATGTCAATGACGCCTTTTCGACCGCCCATCGCGCCCACGCCTCGACCGAGGCCATCGCCCATTTGTTGCCCTGCGCGGCCGGGCGGCTGATGCAGGAAGAACTGGCGGCGCTGGCGAGCGCCCTTGAGACGCCCATGCACCCGGTCGCGGCCATCGTCGGCGGGGCCAAGGTGTCGACCAAGCTCGATTTGCTGGGCAATCTGATCGACAAGGTCGACATGCTGGTGATCGGCGGCGCCATGGCCAACACGTTCCTCCATGCGCTCGGGACGGATGTGGGCGCGTCCCTGTGCGAAACCGGCATGGCCGATACGGCGCGTAATATTCTGGCCCGCGCCGATGATTCCGGCTGCGAGATCATCCTGCCCGGCGACGTGGTCATCGCGCGCGAGTTCAAGGCGGGTGCGGCTTGCGAAACCGTGCCCGTGGCCGCCGTGCCGGGGGATTGGATGATTCTCGATGTGGGTCCGGGGACCGCGGCCGCGCTGTCGGACCGGCTGGTCGATTGCCGCACATTGGTATGGAA
>CALGIA010000292.1 GCA_937916005.1 uncultured Rhodospirillaceae bacterium | reverse complement strand
CGAAAGCTTCGAGCGCATCCACCGATCCAACCTGGTCGGCATGGGCGTGCTGCCGCTGCAGTTCAAGGAAGGGACGGACCGCAAGACCCTCGGCATCGACGGCAGCGAGATCTGGGATATTACGGGGGTCAGCGGCGGGATCAGGCCGCTCATGGATGTGGATTGCCGCATCACCCGCGCCGACGGATCGGTTGAGGATATCCAGCTGCTCTGCCGGATCGATACCCTTGATGAGGTTGAGTACTACCGCCACGGCGGCATCCTGCAATATGTGCTGCGGAACATGCTCGCGGCATAAAGATAATCGGGTGGGGGCCGCCCATCGGCCCTCACCCGGATATCACCCGGACCTCACCGATAATTGATTCGCGGTTGAGCGTTCCGAAGACTAGATTCCATGCCATGTACAACCCAGCAAGACTCTTTCTCGCCGCGATGCTGATTGCATTCGCCCCCGGAATCGGGGGGGCCGCCGCCGCGTCATCACACGACAGCCAAAAAGTCGTGGTCGAGCTGTACACCTCCCAGGGCTGTTCCAGCTGTCCCCCGGCGGACGAATTTCTCAGTGAGCTCGCCGGGCGCGATGGTGTGCTGGCGCTGTCGTTCCACGTGGATTACTGGAACTATATCGGTTGGCGCGATCCCTATTCGGATCCGAAATGGACCAGGCGCCAGCATGCCTATGGGCAAAACCTGAAAAAGCGTTATGTCTATACGCCGCAGATGGTGATTGACGGGCGGACCGAAACCGTTGGCTCCAAACGACGCCAGGTCGACAAGCTCATTGCCCGGGCATGGGACAACCCGAAACTGATGATCGAGGTCAGCCACCCGGATCGGGACAATCTGCATATCCGCATTCCCGGATCGGCCGAATATGACGGCGCGCCGGCGACCGTCTGGCTCGCGCTCTATGACGCCAGCCACGAAACCGAGATCAAGGCGGGAGAAAACAAGGGCGAAACCATCACCAACGCCAACGTGGTGCGGTCCATGAGCCCGGTCGGCGCCTGGCGCGGCAAGCCGCTGAATTTATCGTTGATGCTGGCTGATTTCGGCGCCGCGGGCCGTGACGGCTGCGCCATATTGGTGCAGGAAAAAAACATCGGCCGCATCCTCGGCGCGATCGCCATCCCCCTGACGAAATAATCTGATTAACCGGCGGGTTTGTCGGGCGTGTTATCCGTTTCGGGGCGCGGGCCGGGCTGAAATACCACGCCCGTGGATGATGACGGCATTCGTGCCGGGGGTTCCGCCTTGGGCCCGCCGAAAAGCTGGCGCAGCTTGGCGAACAGGAACTTGATGCCGCGCCATAATTTCGGCAGCAGCCAGATCGCCAGCAGGACGAACACGCCGAGCAGCGCGAGGAACACCAGCGGGTGGGAAATCGCCACCCACAGCCCGCCGAATACGGCCGCATCCTCGCCGGCCGACGCCGCCCAGTTGGTGAACGGTTCGGGCGATGCATTGATCAGGACGCGGCTGCCGGCCTTGACCCCGTGACTGACGCCGGCCAATCCGCCACCCAGAATCAGCGCCGTCATTTCCGCCGCCGGGCCGATCTCGCCCAGCGCGCCGGCCGCCAGCATGGCCCCGGCGGGAATGCGTATGAAAGTGTGGAGCGTATCCCAGATCGTATCGACGCCGGGAACTTTATCGGCGAAGAATTCGATCACATACATGGCGCAGGCCGCGACGATCACCATCGGGTTGGTGAGTATTGCCAGGTCCGGCGGCAAATCCATATTGCCGGTCGCCCCCATGATCCCCAGCATGCCGAGCGTCGCATACAGATTAATGCCGCTGGCCCAGGCCATCCCCATGGACAGGGCGATCAGTTCCATCATTCCCATGCCGCCACCTCGCCTTGTCGGTTAATTTGACTACGCGGCCTATTAGAGAGCCAGAAGAACAGGTGGTCAATATGCCGGAATTTACAAGCTGTTGTGTGTGGAGAGGGTAACCTACGCGGCAGGCTTCATGCTGATGGAGCCATCAATAAAGTAAAATGTCCCCTTTTTTCCCACATGCGTTCGCAGTTCGGTCGCGTGGTCATGATAATGTGGCAATGCAAGACCCGACCTTGAGACTCTTTTACAACAGCCTACACATCTCTACAGCAGCTTTTGCTATGTAAATTACATCTTCTGAAATCTTGGCGTCGACGTCGAGCTTATTCTCGGTTCCGTCAATATAGAGGCAATCATTCTTCAGTTT
>CALGIA010000291.1 GCA_937916005.1 uncultured Rhodospirillaceae bacterium | reverse complement strand
AAGCCCTACTGGACTTAACATACGTCAATTGATACACGCTCTGAACTCAACCAAGACAATAGAAAACTGCAAGGTCTGAACGATGACTGATAGCGCACGAACAACCGGACTGTCGCCCTCTCCGATGGCGCAACTGCTTCAGATCATGGCGCGGCTGCGTGACCCGGAGTCCGGATGCCCCTGGGACAAAGAACAGAATTTCGCCAGCATTGCACCCTATACCATCGAGGAAGCCTATGAAGTTGCCGATGCAATTCAGCGCGACGACCGAAACGGTCTGTTGGATGAATTGGGCGATCTTTTGTTTCAGATCGTATTTTACGCGCAGATTGCGACGGAAGAAGGCAGTTTCGATTTCGACGATGTGGCGAGAACCATTTCGGACAAGATGGTGCGCCGTCATCCCCATGTGTTCGACGCGCCCGAAAACCTGGATGCGGAGTTTCAGCGTCAATCCTGGGAACAATTGAAAGCCGCCGAGCGTGACACGCGCGCACAGGCGGACAATAAGACGGCCAGTGCGCTCGATGGGGTCGCCGACGCCCTGCCCGCCCTGATGCGCGCGGAGAAGCTGCAGAAACGCGCGGCACGAGTCGGGTTCGACTGGCCCGATGTTGCGCCGGTTTACGACAAAATTTTCGAGGAGATCGAGGAAATTCAGTCGGCGTTGGCGAAAAAAGCATCCAAACTGAAAATCTCCGAGGAAATGGGCGATCTGTTATTCGCGGTGGTCAATCTGGCGCGCCATCTCGGGGTCGATCCGGATGAAGCGATGCGGGCCGGAAACAGAAAATTCGATCGCCGGTTTCGCGCGATCGAAACAGGGCTCGCCGCCCAGGGCCGGACACCCGACGACGCAACGCTCGATGAACTTGAACGCCATTGGCTGATCGCCAAAAATGCGGAAAACGATCACTAATCCACAGCCCAGGCCGGGCTTAAAACCTTGACAATATCCCCGTCGAGATAGCCAGTGCGGCCAGCACGACCAGCCAGCTGAAAACCAGCCTGATCGCCCAATTTACATTGCTTGAAACACGCAAGTGTGGCGTTAATTTCATGATTCACCCCATTATGGTCACTTTGGACTCATATTTGGTCGTCTGCGCCTTGAATCATGCAATTTTTATGCCAGTTTGGTTAAAATCTGGAGTTTCAATGGGTTGGAAGATCGGATTTTGCCCCTCAATCGGGAATGTGTAAAGAATTCCGACAGTTTTGGCCTCAAACGGCAAAACATGTAAAATATTCCGACAAACGGTCTGTTAGTGCGGGAACGGTTCGATATTCGTTCAGGAGACCGGATTTAAAGGCCCCGATTTCCTACTCTGGACATCATTTTCAGGGCGTCATTACCTGCTTCAGAGTCACAAACATCGCAAATCCTGCCAGGCACCAGCCCGCAACAACCATCGGCCAGATAATCAATCCGCTATTGAGCAACGAATACACCTTTTTTCCCGGGCGTATAAACTTCGTTTTCATGCCAGCATCCCGTTTTGCTTTTATGTAATGATTAATGCAAGATTCATGCCAAAAATCGAAATTGTTTGAAATCAAAGGGTTGGAGTCCCGTCATGCGCCCCTGCTCCGCGAACTGTAAAATTTTCCGACAAATACCCGGCCAATGTCCGTAGATTGATCCAATGAATGATTTACTTACCATCGCCCCCGAGATTTCCCAGGCCCTGGCGCAGGGCGAGCCCGTGGTCGCGCTGGAATCGACGCTGATAACCCACGGCCTTCCACATCCCGTCAACATGGAAACCGCAATCGACATGCTGCAGTCGGTTCGCGACGCCGGGGCCGTTCCGGCACTTATCGGCATTATGGACGGACGGATCCGCATCGGGCTTGCGCCGCGGGATCTCGAAGTGATGCTGGCGAGTGGAAAACAGGTTCTCAAAGTAAGCCGGCGAGACCTGGCTTATACCCTGTCCCAGGGTTTGAATGGCGGAACCACCGTTGCAGCCACCATGATATGCGCCCGCCTGGCCGGTATCCGCATATTCGCCACCGGCGGAATTGGCGGCGTCCACCGGGGCGTTGCCGACACGATGGACGTATCAGCCGATCTGGAGGAACTCTCCCGCACGCCGGTTGCCGTGATCTGCGCCGGCGCGAAGGCGATCCTGGACCTGCCCCGGACATTCGAATATCTCGAAACCAAGGGCGTTCCGGTAATTGGATATGGAACCCGGGAATTACCGGGGTTTTATATGCGTGAGACCGGTTTGTCCGCGCCGCTGCGACTTGATTCACCGGCAGAAATAGCAGCCCTCGCCGCGCGGCACTGGGCGCTCGGACTATCGGGCGGAATACTGATCGCCAATCCGCCACCGACACAAACCGCCATGGATAGAGTCGAAGTGGAGAAAGCCATCGACCAGGCACTGGAATCGGCGACGGAAGCCAAAATTTCCGGCGCCGCGCTGACGCCATATTTGCTCGATTCCATGACCCGGATGACCGAGGGTCGAAGCTTGCGGGCAAATGTCGCGTTGATATTGAACAACGCCCGGCTCGGAGGTCAAATCGCCTGCGCCTTTGCCGCCGAGAGCGCTTTCCGACCAAGTAGCGCTCTCGCCTCTTGACGTAGCGGGCCCGTTCATTCAATCAATCATTCAGTTGTACGGCATAAGGATCGATGGGGAATATGGCGATATTGACACAGGGCGCGGAAAATCAGGCGCTGAAATTTGAATCCACATTCTCCCTGCTGCAAAAATACAATGAACGCCACCCGGACAAAACGGCAATCGTCGATCTGAACCAGGACAAGTCGATTACCTTCGGTCAGCTGTTCGACGAAGCCAATCGGATCGCCCATTTCCTGAAGGATCGTGGCATTCGCAAGGGTGACAAAGTCGCCGTGCTGTCCGATGAAAATCTCGAAAAGCTCATCATCTGGATGGGAATCTGGCGATATGGCGCGGTGGTGTGCCCGCTGAACGTGGAAATGAACCAGGCCCATCTCAAGGAAATCCTTGAAAACATCGGCCCCAAATTGATCCTGTGTCATGATGGACTCGATGCGCCGGCGCTGACGGAAGGGCTTCCCGGCGAAACCATGATTTTTTCGGGCTGGAACGCAGACAACGTCACACCCGGCGAGTTCTTTACCGTCCTGGCGGATTTCCCGTCCGACGCCAGGATTGATCAATCCAATGGGCCCGATGACATGGCGGCCATATTCTGTACATCCGGCACCACGTCGAAACCAAAGAGCGTGGTCTATAATCATCTGTCCTACTGGCTCAGCGGGTTGTCCACATTGAGCATGCTGGGGCTGACCGCCGACGATAAAACACTCGAGTACCGGTCCTTCGGCTGGATCTCGGCGCAGATTCTCAGCCTGATGCCCTGGCTGC
>CALGIA010000290.1 GCA_937916005.1 uncultured Rhodospirillaceae bacterium | reverse complement strand
CGGCTGACCCTGGAGGGGCTAGGTGCGAAAATCAAATGTCCCTATATGATGGTCGCGGGGGAAGATGACGATCTGAGCCCCATCGAACATTCCTTCAAGCTCTATGACGAAATCGCCGGGCCGAAAACCATGCTCCTGTTCAAGGACGAGGTCCACGGCGTGTCCGACAATCTGACGGTCCGCGCCATGATCGCCGACTGGATGAAAGACCGCTTCGATGGCAAGGATATTCAGTCACGCTGCATATACATGGAATGCCGGACCGGCCAGGAAGTGCCGGGCGGGCTGGTCCACAACGGAGAGAAACGTGAATAATCTGGACGCCAAAGCCGAAAAAGAAGCCGATGTCGTCGCGTGGATGCGCAAGACATTCGAGGAGGTCCCCGTGCTCCGCATGCTGGGCGCGACCCCGCTGTCCCACGACAAGGAAACCGGCGAGGTGGTGATCGAATATACCGCGCGGGAAGAATTTCTGAATCTCATCGGGACGATCCAGGGCGGGATGTTGACCGCCATGCTGGACAACGCCATGTCCTTCGCCGTGCTGGCCGCGCTGGATCCGATCTATGCCGCGCCGTCACTGGAAATAAAAACCAGCTTCCTGTCACCGGGCAAGGCGGGGCTGATCATCGGGCGGGGCAACGTGATCCGGTGCGGACGCACGGTCGCCTTCATGGAAGGAAGGCTGTTCGGCCCGGACGACAAGCTGCTGGCGACCGCCACCGGCACCGCCCAGATCCGCGAACGGAACAGATAGCGCCCTTCCCTACTGGCCTTCGCGCAGGCGTTTGACGAAATCTGTCATCCCGACCTGGCGTTCGCGGCGCAGACGTTCGGCGTTCAGGATGGCATGCACCGCCTGGATACTTTCCTCGAGATCCCGATTGACGATGATGTAATGATATTCGGCCCAGTGGCTGATTTCATCGGACGCCTTGGCCATGCGCGCGGCCACCACATGTTCCGGATCCTGGGCGCGGCTGCGCAGACGACGGTGCAGTTCCTCGGTGGATGGCGGCAGGATGAAGACGGTCACCAGATCGTCGCGCGCCGATTCGGCGAGTTGTTGGGTGCCCTGCCAGTCGATATCGAACAGCATGTCCCGGCCTTCGGTCAACGCGCCTTCGACCGCCTTGCGGGGCGTCCCGTAATAGTGATCGAAGACCTTGGCGTGTTCCAGCAATTCGCCCCGGTTGACCATCAGATTGAACTCCACCGTATCGGTGAAATCGTAATCCCGCCCGGCAACCTCGTCTGGCCGCCGGGGCCGGGTGGTCGCCGACACGGAAAGCATCAGGTTGTTGTCGCGCGACAGCAGCTCTCGCGAGATGGTCGTCTTGCCCGCCCCGGAGGGGGAGGACAGAACCAGCATGAGACCGCGCCGTTGGATGCCGTTGATGGACATGTTACTCTCGCTTGTTCGATTTATTATTCGACGTTCTGGACCTGTTCGCGCAAACGTTCGACCGCCGCCTTGAGGTCAAGCCCGATGCGGGTAAGCTCCATATCCGAGGATTTGGAGCAAAGCGTATTGGCTTCCCGGTTGAATTCCTGGCACAGGAAATCGAGCCGGCGGCCGATCGCGCCCCCTTCGCCGATCAGCTCCCGCGCCGAGGCCACATGGGCGGCCAGGCGGTCGAGCTCCTCGCGCACATCGCCGCGCGATACAATCAACGCAATCTCCTGGGCCAGGCGGTCGTCCGACAGGGGCTTGTCGGCCCCGAGCAATTCATCGATCTGATCACGCAGGCGTTGCAGGGCCGCTTGCGGCTGATTGGAAGCAATCCCTTCGGCGGCCGTGCAATGGGTTTCAATCTCGGCAAGACGCTCTTCCATGATCGTGACCAGCCGCGCGCCTTCCTCGGCCCGGGCCGACACCAGCGCATCGAATGCCACCGTCAGGCTATCGAGCAGGGCAGAATTGCGCGCTTCACGAACGTCCTCGGTCTCTTCTTCCTCGGCCAGGGTTTCAAGAACGCCGGGCAGGCCAAGCAACCCTTCGACGCTGACCGGCTGCGCCTTGGCCGCATCCATTACTTGCGCCGCCAGGGCCAGCATCTGGTTCAGCACATCGTGATTGACCTGCACCCGTTGAACCCGGTCCGGCCGTTGCAGGGACAGATGAACCGACACATTGCCACGAACGAACCGGTCGGGCGCAAGGGCGCGTGCGCGGCCTTCGAGATTGTCGCTGCCCGGCGGGAAACGGAACCGAAGATCGAGATTACGTGAATTCACGCTCTTGACCTCCCAGGTCCAGCGATAACCTTCCCGGGCATCGTCGCGCCGGGCAAAGCCTGTCATGGAATTTACGCGTACGGTATTTGCCATATTGGGGATTTCATAACCTTGGAAAGAACAGACCGATTTATACGGCAAAATCCGGCGCGGACAAAGTGCGAGGAAACAATTCCCGGCCTTTGACTAGACGGGTCGCTCATGCTTTAGTCATGGCGCTCCGCAGAGAGCAAAAGTAGGGAGGCGCGGTGGCCACAATGGCCGTCAGCCGGGCATAGACAGTTTAATCAATTTCGACCGCCAAGGGATGACGGATGAGTTCCTATATATCAGCAGAAAATATAAACCTGACATTCAGGCCCAAAAACCGCGAAGCGGTTACCGCACTCAGCGAATTCAATATCGACATTGAACAGGGCCAGTTCGTTTCCATCGTTGGTCCGTCGGGCTGTGGCAAAAGCACCTTCCTGAATGTGTTGCTGGGATTGATCCCGCCCAACACGGGCGTGATGAGCGTCAATGGCCGGACAGTGACGGGCCCCGGCACGGACCGGGCGATGGTGTTCCAGGAATTCGGCCTGCTGCCGTGGCGCACCGTGGCCCATAATGTGGAACTCGGGCTCGAACTGCAGGGCGTCGCCAAGGGGCCGCGCCGCGAAACTTGCCAGGGCTTCATCAAGATGGTCGGGCTGACCGGGTTCGAGAACCATTATCCGCACGAACTTTCCGGCGGCATGAAACAGCGCGTCGGACTGGCCCGCGCCCTGGCGTCGGACCCGGACGTGTTGCTGATGGACGAACCTTTCGCGGCGCTTGACGCCCAAACCCGCGACATCATGCAGGCTGAATTGCTGCGCATCTGGCATGAAGCGAAGAAGACCGTCCTGTTCGTGACCCATCAGATCGAGGAGGCGGTCTATCTGTCGGACCATGTCATCGTCATGACCAAGCGCCCCGGCCGCACGAAGAAACTCGTTCCGATCGATCTGCCGCGGCCCCGCGATTACGAGATGCGGGTGTCGCCGCGCTTTAACGAGCTGAAGCTGGAAATATGGAACGAACTCAAGGACGAACTCAGCGTGGGCGGCGACGAAGATTCCGGCCATGCATGATTTTAACCGGCTTCTCCATGGGTCAAGGGGCGCGATGCCATGAATGCATGGATTTATGAAAAACGGCGTCTGTTGCTCGGCGTTGCGGCCGTTATCCTGTTTTTTCTGGTCTGGGAAGTAATTTTCTCCGGGCTGGTAAAGCTCAACCCCCTGTTTATGAGCAAGCCAAGCCTCATCTGGTCGGGATTCATGTATGATCTCAAATCCGGCAAGGTGCTGTTTGAGCTCATGGTCAGTGTGCGGCCATTCCTGTTCGGCTTCATTGCCGCGGTCGTGGTGGGAATTGTCGTCGGTACATTCATGGGCTGGCGCCAGAAAGTCGGCTATGCGCTCGATCCCCTGATGACCGCGCTATATGCGAGCCCGCTGGTGGCGGTCGCGCCGCTGGTCATCATCATTTTCGGCGTCGGGGTGCCGGGCAAGACATTTTTGATTTTCGTCCTGTCGGTGTTCCCCTTCATCTTCAACACCTATGCGGGGGTGAAGGCGGTTGACCAGCTTCTGGTCAACGTGGTGCGTTCCATGGGCGGGAACGACAAGGATATCTATTTCAAGGTCATCGTCCCCAGCGTGCTGCCCTACATCATTGCGGGCGGGCGCTATGCCATTGGCCGCGCGCTGGTCGGCATTCTGGTCGGTGAATTCTACGCGGCGTCGGCCGGCATCGGCTATATGATCGCGTTTTATGGCGACATGTACGCGATCGATCGGATGTTCGCCTATATCCTGATCATGATGGTGATTGCCGTCGCCTTCACCGAAGGCATTCGCTGGGCGGAACGGGCCGCCTTTCCTTGGCGCGTGGGGATGTAGTCATGCCAGATTCAGCAGATTCAATGGACACCCCCAGCATGGCAACCTCCACGGTTGAACCGTCAACATACATAGCGCCGCCGCCGGCGGAGGAGACCTATTACGAGGCCCATGAGCCAACCATTCTCGGGGGCGGCTTTATCCTGGCGGTGTTCGCCGTATGGGAGCTTTATCCGGCAATATTCGGGCTTTCAAAGGGCATGAAGCTGTTTTTCGCCACGCCGTCGGATATCATCGCCGCCTTGTACAGTCTTTTGATCCTGAACGAGAAATTGCCGATGGTCGGCACGATCTGGCAGCACTTCAACGCCAGTACGGGAACTTTCCTGTTTGGCCTGGGGCTGTCGATCATCGTGGCCCTGCCTCTGGGCGTGGTGCTGGGACGGTCCCAGACCGTGGACGCGATGTTTGACCCCTTCATCACCGCATTCAACGCCACGCCACGGCTGGTTTTCCTGCCCATCGTGCTGATCTGGTTCGGCGTCGGGTTCTGGACGGTCATCGCCATAGTGTTTCTGGGCGCGGTCTTTCCGTTGCTGATCAACACTTATGCCGGGGTCAAGAACGCCGACAAACTGCTCATCAACGTGGTGCGGTCGTTCGGCGCCAATGAATGGCAGATCAACAAGCTGGTGGTCCTGCCGAACTCGCTGCCGTTCATCATCGCCGGGCTCAGGCTCGCCATCGGGCGCGCCATTCTGGGCGTGGTCGTGGCGGAATTCTTCGGCGGCACGGAATTCGGCCTCGGCGTCATCATGGTTCAGGCGTCACAAAGCTATCGGGTTGACATCCTGTTCGCGGTATTGATCATCTTCATGGTGGTTTCGCTGCTTATCACGGCGGCCGTGAAACAGATCGAAAATCGCCTGAGCCGCTGGCGGCCTGCGAAAATAAAGACCTTTTAATCCGGCGACCAGGCTTCAATGTGGAGTACCCTCATGGCTGAAACCATGTTTGAACGACTTGGCGGCTTCGCAAAGGTGAGCCACGTGGTGTCCGCATTTTATGACAACGTTCTGGAATCGCCTGTTCTGGCGCCATATTTTGACGGCATCGACATGAAAAAACAGATCGACCATCAGACGAAATTCTTTTCGGCTTTGATGGGCGGCCCGGCGAGCTATACGGACGAAGAACTGGAGCGCAAGCACGCCCGCCTCAACATCACGGAAGCGGCATTTGACGAGCTCGCCGCGGTCTTGCGGGAAACCCTGGAAGATTGCGGCCTCGAGGACAGCGATATCAACGGTATCCTGGCGGAAATAACCAACCGAAAACGCTTCGTCGTCACAAAACCCTAACCTCGCAAATTTATCGACGGGGATCGAAAAATGTCAGATCATGAATCGCTGAAACAACTGGTTCAAAATCTGAGTTTCGGTATCGCGATCGTCAACCGGGATAGCTGGTTGATCGAGTTCGAAAATGCCAGGTTTTTTCAGTGGTTTCCACCGATTGAAGAAAATGCGGCCAAAGGCGATTCCCTGTCTCTTCGAATTCCGGAGATCAATCTGGAACGGGCGCAACAGCGCCTGGAAGCGAAACGGCCTTACCGATTTGACTGTGAAACTGAAATCGGCGCCCGCAAAATTCCTCTGACGGTCGAGATCCGCCCGGTCAACCAGGATCAGGACGGGCCGATCTGCGTCGAATGCCGCGACATTTCGAAACAGAAAGAAACCGAGTACATGCTCGAATCCTACTCGGATCTGTCGGAACAAAACATCCGCGAACTGCAAAAGGAAAAGGACCGGGTCGAGAAGCTCCTCCTTAACATCATGCCGAAATCGATCTATGAGGAGATGCGGGATTTCGGCACCACCACGCCGCAGAAATTCGACTCCGCGTCGGTGATGATGCTGGATTTCGTGGGCTTCACCGACATGGCGATTTCACGCGACCCCACCGCGCTGATCGCCGAACTGAACGACATATTTTCGACCTTCGACCGCATCGTCGATTTGTTCAATTGCGAGCGGATCAAGACCATTGGCGACGCCTATATGGCGGTCTCGGGGATGCCGGAAACGGCGCCCGGCCACGCGTCCAACATCGCCAAGGTCGCGCTGCGCATGAAACGCTATCTGGAAAAACGCAACGCCGCCCACACGGAAGAATGGCTGTGCCGCATCGGCATCAATACGGGCCCGGTGATCGGGTCCATCGTGGGCATTCAAAAATATGTTTATGACATTTTTGGCCCCGGCGTAAATCTCGCGGCCCGGCTTGAGGCCCTGTCGGACCCCATGCAGATCACACTGTGCGAAGACACCTACGATCTCATCCGCGACGATTTTCTGTGCTCGGAACTGGGCGAGGTCGAGATCAAGGGTTTCGGCGTCAAGAAGCTCTATGGTCTGGAAAGCGAGCTCAAAGTCAGGCGCTGATATTTGCAGGAACCCGCCTTGAGTCAAAAAACGCCCGGGACTTTTGCCCCGGGCGTTTTTTGGAAAACCTGCCGCAAGCTAGTTGAGCTTGCCTTGCACTGTCGGCGGCGCCTGCAGGTAGTAGCCCATTTCACGCAATGTGGGCTCGAGAACGTCGCGCGCCACAAACTTTTCGACGTCCGGCATGGGCTTGTCCTTCGGCCACAATCCCCGCTTCTTCATGCGGTCGAGGCGTGATGCGTACAGTTTCCTGAACAGCCCGGCCGGAATATCGGGGCCATACTGGTCATGCACCTCACCCCAGATGAATTCGGCTTCCTTCTGGTCCTTGATCGAAAAATATTTCTGGATCACCGGAACCGAACCTGCCTTGTTTTCACGCAGATACACGGTCGCCTTGGCGATGGCGCGGATGAAACTTTTGACCGTTGCCTTGTTCTTCGCCAGATAATCAGCCGTCACCCAGAACGTGCCGCCGACGCGGGGCAAAAATTCACCGGTTTTGACCAGAATCTTGTAGCCCGCAACCTGCGCCTTTGCGGCGTGGGGAAAGGACAGCAGCGCGCCCTGGACCGCACCGTTGATCAGCCCGGCAAGACGCGTTGATTCATCCTGGAAGCTGATGACCCGGTAATCACGCCCGACGCTCAGATTGAAATACTGGCTAAGCGTAATCTCGCCTTCGTCATAATCGGCGGAACCGGCGCGGCCATACCCAAGAGTTTTGCCCTTGATATCGGCGACGGTCTTGATGACTTTCGGATCAACCACGATTGTCCATTGGGAAATCAGGGATTCACCGACCACATAGCGCAGTTCGGCGCCCTTGAGCGTCGCCTGGGAGCCGCCGCCTGGAATCGGCACGAAATCCACCGCGCCGCCAAGCCCGGCAGTCACCAGCGCCTTGCCGCCCATGGCGACATAGCGGGCGTCGAGCCCTTCTCCCTTGAAAAAGCCCTTGTCCATCGCGACATAGGATGGGATATGGAACCCACTGGCGCCCGGTGTGCGGCCAACCCTGATGTTGGTTTGCGCATCCGCGACCGTGCCGATAAACGGCAAAACCACCAACGCAGCGGTTGCGACGCTTGCAAGTGATAGAAAACGTTTCATCTTGTCCTCCCTGATGAATGAAAAATAGTCTAATTTGTTATCGTTAACTGCGGGAAGTCTCGGTCCGGGCCCAATAATTGTCAAGCCACGGTTTGGGATTGATCGCCGGCGCATTGAATTTCCGTCTGAAATAAATTTCAAATTTGGGATTATGCCGTGAAACAACCCCGGTCCATTGCGATCACCGGCGCGTCGAGCGGTATCGGCGAGGCGCTTGCTTATGCATATGCCGGCCCCGGGGTGACCCTGACCCTATGTGGCCGCAACGGCGACAGGATCATGGCGGTCGCCGAAGCCTGCAGAGCCAAGGGGGCAAATGTAGATGGTTCGGTGCGCGACGTCACGGACGCGGCCGCCATGGCGAGCTGGATCGATGAGGCGGAGGCCCGCGCCCCCCTTGACCTTATCATCGCAAACGCCGGCATTGCCGCCGGTTCCGGCGGCGGCGGCCCTACACATGCCGCCGGTTCCGGCGGCGGCGGCCCCATACGTGCCGCCGAAGCGGGTCACGATGACCAGACGAGGCAGATTTTCGCGGTCAATATGGATGGGGTCATCAACACCGTGCTGCCGGCATTGGAGTCCCTGCGCAGACGGCGTCGCGGACAGATCGCGATCGTCTCGTCGCTGGCGGGATATCGTGGGTTCCCCGGCGCGCCCGCCTATTCCGCATCAAAAGCGGCGGCCAAGGCCTGGGGCGAGGCGCTACGCGGGCAACTTCATGGCGACGGCTTGGAGGTTTCCGTCATCTGCCCGGGCTATGTGACAACCCGGATGACGGCCCACAACAAATTCCCCATGCCCTTGCTGATGAATTCCGAACGCGCCGCCGCCATCATTATTCAGGGGCTGGAACGGAACCGGGGCCTGATCGCATTTCCGCTGTTGATGCATTGGGTGGCCTGGGTCATCAGGTCCGCGCCCGCGCGCATCATGGACCCGCTGCTGCGGATGCTTCCCGGCAAAGAGTGACCTTTTATTTACCGCGCTTCAGACGGCGCCATTTGGCGACATTCCGGTTGTGCTGGCTGAGACTGCGCGCGAAGGCGTGTCCGCCGGCGCCGTCGGCGACGAAATACAGATCCGCGTCCTGCGAGGGATGGACCGCCGCGCGGATCGAATCGCGCCCCGGATTGGCAATCGGCGTCGGCGGCAAACCATACACACGATAAGTGTTGTAGGGGGAGTCCGTCTTGAGATCATCATGGGTCAGGGTGCGGCCCAGCGGGCGCGCCGACCCCGTGATTCCATAGGAAACCGTTGGATCGGATTGCAGCCGCATCTTGCGCCGCAGTCGATTATGGAACACGGCGGAAATTCTCTCTCGCTCGCCATCCCGTCCGGTTTCCTTTTCAATGATTGACGCCAGGATCAATGCTTCCTCACTGGTTTTCAGGGAAAGGTTTGGCGCACGCCCCTGCCATGTCCGGGCCAGAAAATCCTTCATGGCCTTGCCCATGCGTTTGACAAGCGCCGCACGGGCGTCACCATGTGAAAAGAAATATGTTTCAGGCAACAGGGCGCCTTCCCCGGGACCCGGCGGTATCGGCCCCGTCAGTCCATCGGCAGCCGCCACCAGGGCGAGCACCTGCCGGGTGGACAGGCCTTCCGCAACGGTGAGTTTCCGCTTAACGGTCTTGCCATCGACCAGCAGCGTGATCGCGCCATCCATTGAAATATCAGGGGAAAATTCATATTCGCCGGCCCGCATGCGGCGGGCGCGGTTTGTCAATCTTGCCCCGATGGTGAATATTTTGCGCGCCGCCACACCGGCAATGACGCGGTTATCCCGCAGCAGCCCGGCAATGGCATCCGGTCCCGCACCCTTTGGGATTACGATGGTCGCAGACTGTTGGAGGGGCCCGGTGGCCACAAAACGGTCATGACCCCACCAGGCAACGCCGGCCGCGATGACAAGCATGATCGCGACGAAAACCGGTAGCAATATGCGGATCGCCAGGCGTCCCATGTCTGGAAATTACGGCGCGGAGGTGAATACCAGCGTCGCGTTCGTGCCGCCGAACCCGAAGGAATTGGACAGCACGTTTCGCACCTTGCGTTCCTTGGCGCGAAGCGGCACCAGATCCAGATCACACCCGTCGGATGGGTTGTGCAGGTTCAGCGTAGGCGGAACGATCTGTTGGTTCATCGCCTTGATGGAGAAAATCGCCTCAACGCTTCCCGCGGCCCCCAGCAGGTGACCGATGGCGGATTTGGTCGACGACATGGACAGCTGATAGGCCGCGTCTCCGAACAGCCGCTTCACCGCCTGCAGTTCGATTTCATCGCCTAGCGGGGTCGAGGTCCCGTGAGCGTTGACGTAATCGATGTCTTCCGGATTCAACCCGGCGCGCTTCAACGCCATCTGCATGGAGCGGAATGCGCCGCTGCCGTCCGGGGGAGGCGAAGTAATGTGGAACGCATCGCCGGACATGCCATAGCCGATCAGTTCGGCATACATAT
>CALGIA010000289.1 GCA_937916005.1 uncultured Rhodospirillaceae bacterium | reverse complement strand
CGAAATGATCATGCTGGAACAGGCGGAAAACATCATCAATGCGATATTCAAACAGGGCCGGGAACTCGGGCTCCGGCCGCTCAGCGTGGTGGTGGTTGAGCCCGGCGCCAAGGTCAAGCTGTTCAAGAAGGAAGATGGTTCATCCGAGCTGCGCTTCGAGATGGCCATGGGCAAGGCTTACGCGTCGCTTGCCATGGGAAGGTCGTCGAGCCTGGTGCGGGTGCGGGCCGAACAGCGTCCCATGTTCATGGATTTTCTGATGCGCGCATCGGACGGCCAGATATTTCCCGAAGGCGGCGGCATGCTGATCCGGGGCGAAGACGGCGCGCTGCTCGGCGCTGTGGGCGTGACCGGCGACACCCAGGAACGGGACGAGGAGCTGGCGGCTTTCGGGATTCGCGCCGCCGGTCTCAAGACCGATGAAGATACGGCTGCGCTTGGGGTGGAGGTCCGGCTCGAGAACTGATCGCGTTACCGGCGGCGCCCCACATCAAGCGGCAAGCGGCGGCGCTATTTATGCCGGAAGGTGATGCGACCCTTGCTCAGGTCGTAGGGGCTCATTTCGACGTCCACCCGGTCGCCGACCATGACCCGGATGCGGAATTTCCGCATCTTGCCCTTGGGCTGGGCAATAATTTCATGTTCATTCTCGAGTTTGACCCTGAACATGGCGTTCGGCAGCTTTTCCACCACCGTGCCGCTGAATTCCAACAATTCTTCTTTCAAACCTTATTCTCCATCCGGGTTTCCATCGACGCCTCCACGCTCCGATGCTTTCCAATAGCGGGGCAGGCGGCAATTGGCAAGGGGCGCAGCGCCAAGATCTGGCTCATATTTGGCACATATAAGGTCGCGGCGGGCCAAATGCCACCTATTCCGCCGCTTCGCGGGGTTGTTGGGCGGGAATTTGCGTTTGTCCGAGCAATTGATCCAGCGCCTTGCCTTCCTCGTCGGCCAGCGCCGCTTCCCGCGCCGCCCGCAGGGCGCAGGCCTGGAGCGCCCCGTCCCCGGCAAAACCGGCCACGGGGGCGGCAAGGGCGTCGAAAATGCGATGGTAATTGGCGGTTCCGCGCTGGTGGGTGTCGCTATAGCCCTTGCGCAGCCGGGGCAGTTCGGCGATCTCGACCGCCAAATCGTAATTTCGGGCGCTGGCGTCCCGCAGCGCGTCGAGCCAGGCGCCAATGCCAGCCTGCTCCTCGGCGAAGCGGTAGGTCCGGGGCCGCCACCACTGCATTCTTGCCAGCATCCAGAGCCTGAAAAAGCCGAAAAAGCTGTTGGTCTTGACCCGCATGGCGAAATGAAAATCGCGCCGCCATTCCTTTTGGTCGCGCCAGTTCATCACCGCCCGGCCCAGCGCCGGCGGCATTACGGATGCGAATTCCTCGAAACCGGGTTTGAGATATTCGGTGACAACCACCGGCTCATTATCCTTGGCGCCGACTTCCTTGCGCACGCGGGCCATGCGTTCGGGCCGGGATTTCAGATCGGCGACCCGGATGATGTCCTCGTAGCTCATCCACAGCGCCAGATAGCGCCCGGTCTCCGCAGTCAGCTTGAAGCCGCGGGACGCGCCGTCTGCCGCCTTGTCCGCGTCGAGCACGGCGGCCATGCGCGCCAGATAGGCCGAGCCATAGGAGGTGCTCTGGTAATCCACCACCCGGCGCACGCCTTCGGTGACGATCGCGGCCGCTTCCGGCGGAAAATCGCGCCCGGCGGCTTCCAGCAGATCATCCATATTCGCGCGCCGGCCCCAGCGGGAGCTTTCTTCGGGTGGTTCGTCCAACTGCAGCTCGCCCCGCACATAGGCGAGGCCCGTGCGGAAGCCCTTGATGTTGGGCTTGGCCGCAACCCCGGCTTTTTCGATCGCCAGCTCAAAGGATTCAGGCTTGATGGGCAGCTCGCCGGACCCGGCGATGACGCCGAGCAGGACCGCGTTGATCATCACGCCGGTCTGTTGGCAGAGCCGTTCCATATCGAACAGAATGGACCGTTTCGAGAGCGCGTCGGCGGCCTTCAGCACGTCCTCGCCGTCAAACAGTTCATCGCCCATGGCCGACCGTTCCAGGATCGAATAGGCGCGGTGGGTCGAGGCGATCAGGGTGGTGCGGTCGGGCGACACCATGCCGATTTCCATGGCGCGGCCGGCTTCCATCAGTTCGGAACAGATCACCATGTCCATATTGCCCGGGGTCTGATACATGGCCATGACCGGAGACCGGCCGCCCAGCCTGTCGTGGGTGACGGGATACATCTCGATATAATAGGTGGTCGCGCCGGTGCGCTGGGCGACGCCGGGGATCGAGGTGCTCTGCACCGGATAGTTTTCAATTTCGGCCGCTTTCACGACCCAGTCGGCCAGCACGCCGCCGCCTTCGCCGCCCAGGGAACTGATCACCAGCGCCAGGGTACGGCCGGGGAAACCTTCGGGTGTCGTGCTCATTGGCCCGCTCCGGCATTAATGCCCGCATTACTGCGTGCGCCTTGCAGGATGCCGATCCCCATGCGGCGGGCCCGATCCAGCGCGCGGTCATGAATCCCCGGGTTCTGGACGATGTCGGCCTTGTAAAATGACGGGCACAGCACGGCGGCGTCGGAAACCTCGCCGCACAGGCCGCAGCCGACGCAGCTGCTCATCACCGTGGTCACCGGGTCCTTGCGCAGCTTGTCCGGGTTGGGCTTGACCGTCAGGGACGGGCAGCCCGACAGGCGGATACAGGCGTGATCGCCGGTGCAGGTGTCCTCATCGACCCCGAAGCGGGTGCGGATGACCCGGTCGCCGGCGGCCAGCGCCTTGGCGACCAGCGGCCTCAGCCGGCGCTGCTTGGCGATCTGGCATTCGGCCTCGGCGATGATCACCTTGAGGCCCTTTTCCGTGGTGGTCAGCGCCTCGCGCAGCAGCTTGCGCATCTTGCTGACCTGATAGGTGTGCTGCTTGCGGATCCATTTGACGCCGAGCCCCTTGAGGGCGTTTTCGATCGGCATGACCGTGTCCACATCGACGGACCCGCCGGCGGTGGTCGACGGTAGATATTGCTGCCCGGTGGCCGATGAATAGCCGTTGGCCAGGATGATCAGAACCTGGTCCCGGTCGTTATACATGGCGCCCCCGATACCGGTCGAAAGCCCGTTATGCCAGAACCCGCCATCGCCCATGATGGCTACGGTGCGCTTGCCGAAATTGGGCGCGATGCCGGCTGAACTGGCCAGGCCGAGACCATAGCCCACCATGGAATTTCCCATGTTGAAGGGCGGCAGCACGGCAAAGGTATGACACCCCACATCGGCCGCGATATGCACCTTGCCGATATCCCGTTGCGCCAGGGCCAGCGCACTGAAGACGGGACGTTCGGGACAGCCGGTGCAGAAACCCGGCGGCCGCTTGGGGATCGGCGCGCCCAGCAATTCGGCGGCCTGGGCCTTGTTCCTGTCGATGGCGGCGACGGCGGCGGAGATCGGCGCCAGATCCATGCCGCGCGGCACCACGCCTTCCAGGAACCCGGCCAGGCCCTTCAACATCACTTCGGCCTGATATTCGCCGGCCTTGGGGAACGGCCCCTTGCCCACGATGGTGGTGTTGACGTCGGCGCGCCGCAGGATCGAGTTGATGGATTCCTCGATATAGTTGGGCCAGCCTTCCTCGACCACCAGCACTGCGTTTTTGCCGGCGCAGAACGCGATGACTTCGTCTTCCACCAGGGGGTAGGTGACGTTGAGGCAGAGAGTCGGAATGTCCGCCTCGCCGAATACGTCGGCCAGGCCAAGCTGCTGCAACCCACGGGTCACGGAATTAAACAGCCCGCCCTGGCAGATGATGCCGACATCATCCTGCTTGCCGTCGAAATGCTCGTTCAGCTTGTGTTTGCGGATAAAGTCGATTGCCGCCGGATACCGTTCCTCGATTTTGAGCTTTTCCTGCAGATAGGTCGATGGCGGCAGCGCGAAACTGTCCAGATTATAGACCGGGTCCTGAAGCGGGTTCTTGGACGAATATTTCGCCTGCTTGTTGTCGCGGCATTCAAACCGGCCGGTGACGTGGCAGGCGCGGATGCGGAATTCCATGATGATCGGCGTGTGGGTGGCTTCCGACATGTCGAAGGCGTCTTCCACCAGATCGACGATGCGGGTGTGGTCGGGGCGCGGGTCGAGCAGCCAGCACTGGCTTTTCATGGCGAAGGCGTGGCTGCGCTCCTGGATGATGCTGGCGCCTTCGCCGTAATCCTCGCCGATCACGATCAGCGACCCGCCGACCACGCCCGACGACGCCACATTGGACAGGGCATCCGCCGCCACATTGGTGCCGACGGTCGATTTCCAGACCACCGCGCCGCGGATCGGGTAGTTGATCGACGCCCCCAGCATGGCGCAGGCCGCGGCCTCGCTGTTGCACATTTCAGCGTGAATGCCGTATTCCGCGAGCAATTCCTTGGAATCGACCATCACATCCATCAGATGCGACACCGGCGCGCCCTGGTAGCCGCCCACATAGGATACGCCTGATTGCAGCAGGGCCTTGGTGATGGCGAGAATGCCCTCACCCTCGAATATTTCGCCCTTGCCCTTGCGCAGCAGGGCGACTTCCTTGGTGAATGACCGTTCCATTCGTGATCGCCGTATCGAGTCCGCCGGACAGGGGCGCAATGGGCGTGAGACTAGTATGTTTCA
>CALGIA010000288.1 GCA_937916005.1 uncultured Rhodospirillaceae bacterium | reverse complement strand
GTGTGATCGGTCGGGTCGCCGTCAAAATAATAGATATTGTGATCGCGGTCATCGCCGCGCAGATAGGCGCCGCCGTTTTCACGCCGCACCAGTTCCAGCCCCATTGTGTCGGTGCAAAACCCGATGGCCGCCTCCACATCGCCCGTGCCGAACCTGACGTAGCGGATGTCGACAAGATCAATCATCGATTTTCTCCTTGCGCAGCAAAATCATAATCCATTTCAACACTCGCGCGTGTCAGACGCAACCGGAATGCCGCCCCCATGGCGGAAATCGCTTGCATCGCGCCGCCCGATGATCCGACTATCCGGGTCATGCGGCCGGCATATTGTCCGGCTGTCAAGTCACGTAACGAGGTACCCGCGCCGATGACCGAAATCCCCACCTTCGTAACCCATCTTGAATGCGGCCTGACCGGCAAGCATTACCCGGCCGACCAGCTGCACGGATTATCCGAAGCCGGGCGGCCGCTTCTGGTGCGCTATGATCTGGACGCGCTGAAACATGCCGTGACCAAGGAGGACATCGCATCGCGCGCGCCGGAATTCTGGCGCTACCGCGAGTTCCTGCCCGTCAGACGCGCGGAAAATGTCATCCGGCTGGGCGAGGTGATGACGCCCCTTGTATCCGCTCCGGCTCTGCAACGGGAATTGGGCTGCGGTGAGATCCTGGTCAAGGAGGAAGGCCGCCTGCCGACCGGCTCGTTCAAGGCGCGCGGGCTCGCGCTGGCCGTCGCCATGGCCAAGGAACTGGGCGTGAAGCGCATGGCCATGCCGACCAACGGCAATGCGGGCGCCGCGCTGGCGGCCTATTGCGCGCGCGCAAATATTCCGTGCGACGTGTTCTGCCCCGACGACACGCCGGAAGTGAACATTGCCGAGATCGCCATCGCCGGCGCGCGGACCTGGCGCGTCAACGGGCTGATCGACGATTGCGGGCGTATCGTCGGCGAGGGCAAGCAAAGCGTGGGCTGGTTCGACACATCGACCCTGAAGGAGCCCTACCGGATCGAGGGCAAGAAGACCATGGGGCTGGAGCTGGCGGAACAGCTCGGCTGGGACGTGCCCGACGTGATCCTGTACCCGACCGGTGGCGGCACCGGGCTGATCGGCATGTGGAAGGCGTTTGCCGAGCTCGGCGAAATCGGTTGGATCGGCCCCAAACGCCCCCGCATGGTCGCCGTTCAGGCGACCGGCTGCGCCCCCATCGTCAAGGCCTTTGAAGACGGCGTCGAACATGCCGACCGCTGGGAAGACGCCAGCACCGTTGCCGCCGGCATACGGGTACCCCAGGCGGTCGGCGATTTCCTGATCCTGCGCGGCGTGCGCGAAAGCGGCGGTTTCGCCACGGCGGTCGAAGACGACGCCATCGAAGCCATGCGCGACCGCGTCGCCCGCACCGACGGAATCCTGATGTGCCCCGAAGGCGCGGCCACTCTCGCGGCGCTGGAAAAGGAACTGGCCAGCGGCAGAATCTCCAAAGACGAAACCGTCGTCAGCTTCAACTGCGCCACCGGTCTGAAATACCCCCTCCCGACGGGCGGCGACTTCATCGACATAAAACAGCCCGTCGATTACGGAATGTTCTGACACCGGCAAAATTTACCCTCTCCCGCAAGGGGCGACGGGATTCCTAAAGCGTCATTTTGTTTATCGGAACACACGTTTCCTAAGAGTCCGTCCGGAGACTTTATGAAGGATTACAGAGTTTTCGGAGCATGAG
>CALGIA010000287.1 GCA_937916005.1 uncultured Rhodospirillaceae bacterium | reverse complement strand
CGGTACGGGTGCTGAACATGCTGTTGTCGATTGTTGTTTCGACGCTGTCCGTGCCCAGGGGGGCATAAAAGCTGGGCCAGCCGGTGCCGGAATCGAACTTGGTATCCGAAGCGAACAACTCATGCCCGCAACAGATACAGCTATAGGTGCCGTCGGTCTTGCAATCGTTATATTCCCCGGTGAAAGGCCGCTCCGTGCCGTGGTGGCGGGTCACCTCGTAGGATTCAGGAGACAGCATCGCGCGCCATTCCGCGTCGGATTTTTCGATTTTTTCAGCCATGGGCCAGTTCCTCTCCACGAGTTGAAAGCGCCCGCCATAATCCCCGGTGAACCGCGACATAGCCGGGCGCGACGTTTTTCAGATGTTCCTTCATGTCTTCATGCAGCACCGGCAGGGCATGAAACGGCACCGACGGAAACACATGATGTTCCGTATGATAGGGCATGTTCCAGGCCAGCGCGCGAACGATCGGATTACTGATCGTGGTCCGCGTATTGGCGATCATGTCCTTGCCCCGGGCGCATCCGGTATGTTCCGCCATCAGATACAGCCTGAGAAAAGGCTGGCCGAGCAAAAGGGGCAAAACCCAGTATAACAGCGCCGCCCAGGTCCCGATCCCGATCGAACCGGCGATAACCACCAGATAGAGGCCCCACATCCAGCGCGCCTCGGCAATGCACCCGGCCACGTCGCCGTCCCGTACGAAATTCTGTCTCGCCCGCCCCGTCAACGCATGTTTGAGACTGGTCCCGAACCGCCGCCGCATATAGGGCCAACCCAGCCCCCACCACAAAAAAGCCCCGCGTGTCGTCGGCGCCGTGGATGACAATTCGGGGTCCAGCGACGGGTCCTGGGTGTGGCGATGATGGGCATAGTGAAACAGCCGGAAATAAAACGCCGGGTAAATTATCAGCCACCCGGTGATGAAGGCCAGTGCATCATTGACGCCCTTGCGGCGGAACGGCGTGCGGTGGATCAGCTCATGATGGGCGCAGAACAGGAAAGCGATCACGATGCCATGGACGATCATGGCCGGAACCGCCCACCATCCACCGGACGCCAGCCACAACAGGGTTCCCGTCACGCCCAGCGCGGCAAAATGCAGCCCCAGATGGGCGAGACTCCTGAGGTCCGATTTGACGGACAGAACTGCTATCCGTTCGCGGGACAAAAGATCGGGCCGGGTGACGAAATCTTCCATGACGGTGAGATTATCGTGGAACGGTGAAAACGGAAACGCGCTATTTGAACGCTATTTGAACCGGGGAAACAGCGGTTCCGCATTGCCCCGGTTGATCAATGCCCGGGTGGCGTCGTCGAACCCGTCATAGGCATCCAGGCCGGCGGTTTCATCGGCGACCACATCTTCCGACACATAGGGGTAATCGGTGCCGAACAGCACCCGGCTTGGGTCCACCACGCCGGTCAGCGCCGCCAGCGGCACCGCATCGCCGGACAAGGCGGTGTCGTAATAGAACCGTTTCATATGGGCCATGGCGCCTTCCGGGTAGTTTTCCTGGAACGGCGTGCGCTTGTCGAAGATGGAAATCCTGTGCGCCAGAAACGGCAGCACGCCGCCGGCATGGGACAGGATGAAGCGGATATCCGGATACCGCGTGGTCACGCCCTGGAAGATCAGATTGGTCGCAACCCGGCAGGTCTCGAACGGATAATCGATCAGCATGCGCGGGATATCCCAGCCGTCGGCCTCGGTGCCGGGCGGATAGCAGGGATGGATAAAGACCACCGCCTTGCGCCGGTTCAGCTCCGCATAGACCGGCTCGAAGTCCGGATGGCCCACATAGCGGTCGGCGACGCTGGTCAGCAGGGTGATGCCGTCGAGCTTCAGCTCACCGAAAATGCGGTCGATTTCAGCCAGGGAATCGTCGATCGACGGCAGCGGCAGGAACGCGAACCCGCCGAACCGCCCCGGATGATCTTCCGCCAGCCCGGCCAGGAAATCATTGCATTGCCGCGCCAGGTCACGGGTCTGGGCCGGGTCGCCGAACCAGATTCCCGGCGAGGTAAAGGACAGGATCGTGGTGGCGATCTCATGGGCCTCCATCACGGCCAGGGACTTTTCCGCCGTCCATTCCGGAAACCCGCGATAGGCCGAGCCGGTGATGCCAACCGAGCGCTGGGCGTCCTTGTAGAATTCCGGCAAAACGTGATGATGCACGTCGATCCTGTTTGCGGTCGTCATCTGAATTCCCTTTTCCTGAGCCTTAACGCCGGCCGAACAGTTTTTCGATATCGGCGAGCTTGAGTTCCACATAGGTCGGGCGGCCGTGATTGCATTGGCCGGAATGGGGCGTGGCCTCCATCTCGCGCAGCAGGGCGTCCATCTCGGACCCGGCGAGACGGCGGCCCGCGCGCACGCTGCCGTGGCACGCCATGGTGGCGGCGACATCTTGGAGCCGTTCGCGGAGCGCCCGCCCCGCCCCCAGCCCGTCCAGCTCATCGGCCAGATCGCGCACCAAACCCTTCACGTCGCAATGGCCCAGCGGACCCGGGGTTTCGCGCACCACCACCGCATTGGCCCCGAAAGCCTCGACCGCCAGACCAAGCTCCGCCAGCTCATGGGCATGATCCGAGATGCGCGCGACGGCGGCCTCATCGAGCTCGACCACCTCGGGGATCAACAGGCCCTGGCGCGGAATTCCACCATTTTCCAGCGCCGTCTTCATGCGTTCATAAACCAGGCGTTCATGGGCCGCGTGCTGATCCACGATCACGATCCCGTCGCTGGTCTGGGAAATGATGTAGGTCTCATGAAGCTGGCCCCGCGCCGCGCCCAGCGGATAGGCTTCGCGCGCTTCGTCTTCCTCGATCACCACCGCGCCGTTGGGTGTATCGAACCCGTCCAGCGCGCCCATGCCGGCCTGTGACCGGGATGACTGGGGCGACTGGAACGTCGCCGCGGCCTCCGCAAGACCGGGCGACGGCCGGGATGGCGCATAGCCATATCTGCCCTGTAGCGGCATGGTCCGGCCCGGCTGAAACGCGCCCAGGGCGGCGTCGGCAACGGTGGTGGACGCCCGGTGACCGGCCTCGCTCAGGGCATGTTTCAGCGCGCCGACCACCAGGCCGCGCACGATGCCGGAATCGCGGAACCGCACTTCCGCCTTGGCCGGATGGACATTGACATCGACCATGCCGGGCGGCGCTTCGAGAAACAGCGCCACCAGCGGGTGACGGTCGCGCGCCAGAAAGTCCGCATAGGCCCCGCGCAGCGCGCCCGACAGCAGCCGGTCCTGCACCGGGCGGCCATTCACGAACAGAAATTGCAGCCGCGCATTGCCCCGGTTCAGGGTCGGTAGGCCGGCGAAACCGGTCAACCTTATGCCCTCGCGCTCGGCCGAGATCGGCAGGGCGTTTTCGGTGAATTCCCGGCCCAGAACCTCACCCAGCCGGGCCAGCCGCGCATCCAGCAGATCGCCCCCATTGGCCTCGTAGCGCAGATGGGTGCGGTCCTCGCTTTCCAGGGTAAAGGCGATATCGGGCCGCGACATGGCCAGGCGCTTGACCGCATCGATGGCATGGGTGAGTTCGGTGCGCGAGGTTTTGAGGAATTTCAATCTTGCGGGCGTGGCGTAGAACAGGTCACGGATTTCGATACGGGTGCCGCGCCGCAGGTTTGCCGGATGAATTTCGCCTTTTTTTCCGCCCTCGATTGACAGCGCCCAGGCCGCGTCGGCGAGCTCTCCATCCCTGGCGGCCCGGCTCGCGATGGTCATGCGTGCAACCGAGGCGATCGACGGCAGGGCCTCGCCCCGGAACCCCAAAGTCCCGATATTCAGCAGATCGTCATCCGCCAGCTTGGAGGTCGCGTGGCGTTCGACGGCGAGGGAGATTTCGTCGGCGGTCATGCCGCAGCCATCGTCGGCGACCGCGATCAGCACGCGCCCGCCGTCATCCAGGGTAATGTCAATGCGTCGCGCGCCGGAATCGATGGCGTTTTCCACCAGTTCCTTGAGCGCCGACGCCGGCCGTTCAATGACCTCGCCGGCGGCGATCTGGTTGACCAATGTGGACGGCAGTACGCGGATGGTCATGAGCCGACACCTTCGCCATTTTCAGCACTGGCAGTGCTGGCGGCGCCGGCCGCCAGATACTCGCGGGTCAGGATCTTGCCGTCCTCCACCGCCGGCTGGTCGAAAGCATCGACCCCCAGCAAATGGGCCGCCAGGATGGTTTCCAGCATGAAATGCATCATCAGGGCGCCCATGACCCGCTCATCCAGCGTGGCGAGCCTGATGATCCGGGTCGGGCGTCCCCTGCGGATCAGGGTTTCGGCGGTGGCGCGCTGTTCCGCGTCCATCAGATCGCCCATGCGCCGTCCCGACAGATAGGCCAGCGCCGGATCATCCGCCAGATCGGACGGCACGATTGCGCCCGACCCGGCCACATCCAGCATGATCAACGTGAACATCTTGTCCGCCGGCCCGTCGAGATAAAGCTGCAGCTGGCTGTGCTGGTCCACCGTGCCGACGGCGCGGATCGGCGTGGTCCCCTGCCCGCCCTTGCCCAGGCTTTCGGCCCAGAGCTGGCGGTACCACAGGCCGAAATCACCCAGCCGGTCCAGATAAGGCATCAGAACGGTCTGGCTGATGGCTTTGGTGCGGTTGAGCGCCACGGAGATGGCGGCCCCGACCGCCGACGGCGTGTCCGAGGCCCCGGCGCCGGCCAAGAGGGGATCCAGCACCCCGGCCGCCCCCGCGCGCACCGCCCGGGCGTCGAGCCCCGCGATCATGGCGGGCAGCAGCCCGACCAGGGAAAGCGCCGAAAACCGACCGCCGACGCCCGGATCGTGATCCAGAATGGCGATGCCATGGGAAGACGCCAGACGGCGCAGCACGTTGTCGCCGGGGTCGCCGGGTTCCGTAATGGCCAGAAAATGCGCGCCGGCGTTGCCGGTCCCGCCGCCACCCAAGGCGCACCCCAACACAGAACGAACCGCGTCGAAACAGACCAGAAACTGCGTCAGGGTCTCCGCCGTGCCACCCGATTTGGAAATCACGATAAACCCGGTACGCGCCAGATCCAGCGCGCCAAACAGGGCGGAAAATGTATCCGGGTCCACATTATCCATGAAATGGAGTTTTGGCGCGGCTTGTTCGATTGGCGCGCCAGGCGCACCGGGCACCGGCCCGAACCCCCGGTCCGCCAGCGCGCAAAGGGTCTGCCCGCCCAGGCTGGAGCCGCCGGTGCCGAGCACCACCACATGGTCGAAATCGCCGCGAAAACGCGCCACATGGGGCGCAAGCGCCGCCAGATCATCCGATGCGGCGGGCAGGCGCAGCAACGGCAGCGACCCGTCGGCGTGGGCGGCCCTTACGGCCTCAAGCCCCGCCGCGCACGCGCCCAGTTCCGCCTCATAGGCCGCGCGCGCAGGCGCATCCACCAGGCAGGATGAGACATCATGTTCAAAATCGGGTTCCATGGCCCCCAGAGTAACGCGAAGCCCCGAGTCGGCAAAACTGAATTGGGGGAAATAGAGAGGATTGCGGCATCGTGTCGGAATATTTTACACATGAAACCGTATCACCGCCCGAAACAGCCCGATCGCGGCTCAACGCGATCCGTGAAAACCCCAGAAGCCCTTGAAAAACAACAATTCCTGAATTTCGCCAAGCCCCCTCCGGAAACCCCCGGTGTCGGAAAATTTTACACCTGCCAATTTGCCCCATATCACCCTGAAAGCCCCGGAAAACCGCCATAAATCACGAATTTTACCCCATTTCCCCCACAAACCGCGCCCCGAGAGTGTCGGAATATTTTACACTTTCCTAAAACAGCCAAACGAGCCCCGCCAAACGCGCCCGAAATTTCCGCCACAAGCCATTGAAACAAAACATTTTATCATTTTTTTTCATCATACATCAATTTGTGGCACAAGACTTGCATGATAGTTTGCGAGGCGGAATTTTGGGCCTGTTCCCGATGACCCGCCGAAGAAAACGGCACATAGGCCACGGAAACAGGCCAAAACAAGGAGACGAGAAATGTTAATGAAGAAACTAAGAGATAC
>CALGIA010000286.1 GCA_937916005.1 uncultured Rhodospirillaceae bacterium | reverse complement strand
CGAGGTCCGCGGTTCGATTCCGCGTCGCTCCACCACCCTCTCCTGGGCCCGCCCTACAAGGGCCCGGACTCCCGGAATTCTCCACTTCTGATCGCGCCAACGCCTAATTGATCACATCCTGGGCCACATCCATCCAGGCGCCATTGGCCTCGGCGGAGGCCTTGATCGCCTCCACGACGGCGACATTGCGCAGCGCCTCCACGGGGCGGATGGGGAAATCGCTCTTGCCGGCACAGGCATCGGCGAAGGCGCGGATTTCCGATTGCAGCGTGTCGTCCCCCGTAAAGGTCAGACGGGTTTCCGGCTGGCTCCCGTCGGCGGTCGTCACCGTGAGCTCGGCATAATTATTGCGCGCTTCCAGATTGACGCGTGTTCCGTAAATTCGCAGATAATTCGACTGGGGCACCGCGAACAATGTCCCGAGCGAGGCGGTAACCCCGCTGTTCAATTCGAACAACACCGCCGTCGTATCATCGAGATCGATCGGCAGGGCCTGACGTTTTACGATGGCGGTGAGCCGCGCCACAGGACCCAGCAGCCAGGTCATTGTATCGACAATGTGCAGCGGCATGGGCGTGAGACTGCCACCCGGAAGCTCCGATCGCTGTGCGCGCCAGTAATCCGGTGGATAATTATAGGCCGCGTTGCCGGAGTAATTGCCCTCGGCATGGATGATCTGCCCGCAATCGCCGGCATCGATCATCGCTTTCATTTTTCGGGCCACGGGCGAATAGCGCCGGTTGTGACCGACGCCAAGCACCACGGAATTCTTTTCACAGGTCTTGATGGCGGCCGAGGCGGTCTCAACCGTCAACGTCATCGGTTTTTCGACAAACACATGTTTTCCGGCATTCGCCACCGCGATGATCTGTTGCCAATGCAGCGAATGGGGCGTCGCCAAAAATACGGCGTCGACCGAGGCATCGGACAACACTGCATCAAAACTGGCGTAGATTTCGCCGCCGGCCATTTCCCGGAACCGCTTGCACTCCGCATCGGAAAGCGAGAAGCATCCCGCGACTTGGGCGACATCGGGTATGGAATGGGCGGCCTTGCCAAGCTCCATCCCCCACCAGCCGGTCCCAACAATCGCCATTCTCAGCATCTTGTCCCCCCAGGTCTCAGTACATTTCTCTTTTAAAAAGTTTAGGGCCGGCAAGAAGATATGGAAAGCATGTTAGATCTCGACGATGTCCCAACTTGCCTCATCCGGTCGGCCATGGGCGAAGCGCCATACGGGCTTGCGGGTGTCCCGGGTCATGGCGGGCAGGGCGATCAGCGAACTGGACAGGGTACCGAAGCCGAAATCGGTTACCACGTTCATGGCTTCCCTCGGGTCCGTGCTATCCGGACTTCCCCGGTCGCCGATCAGCGCCTGCCAGGCCGACCAGTCGTCTGCTTCCGGATCAGGCGGCGGGGCCGCCTGGAATAGCGGCAGATTGCGGTCGATGCGCGCAGCGCCCCGGTCATTCAATTCACCCGATGTAATCATGGAAATTCCGTCGGGCAGGGGGCTGACGTCAATTTTCCCGTTGACCATCGCGCCCAGGCTGCGCACCCAATAGGCGTCCCGGTTATCGGCGATCACCATGTTGAAACTGCGCCAGCTGGACCCATTGAGATGGGCCAGGGCGTCCGCCGCGTCCGCCGCGTCGAAATGATCCAGCGCTTCAAGCACCAGTTCGCCGCGCGACCGCAGCCTGGGGTCGGGACCCAATGAATCGTGCCGGTTCAACAGCCCGGCGACAACGCCCTCGTCATTGACCCCCAGCCAGGTCCCGCCGGCCAGTTCATCCATCCCCGCGGTAACGTTTTGCCGGTCGTCCCAATGGCGGCCCGGCCCGCGCCATGGCCGATTTTCCATCTCGTCCCGGTTTGCGGCGAGGATCAGCGGCCAGTCATGATCGGGCCTGCGAAGGATAACAACGGTACACATGAACCCTCGATATCACCCCGGCGCTTTTTGCGCCAGATGGACGTTGCCGCAGCGGGTCAGATCATTGAAAATAGCGGCAACGGGCCCATCTATCGTGTAGGGACCCTTCAGGAGGCAATGAGCCATGACCACGTTCGATGATCGCGAAAAAGGATTTGAAACCAAATACAAGCGGGATCAGGAGCTCGACTTCAAGACCACCGCGCGTCGCAATAAACTTCTCGGCCTGTGGGCGGCGGAGAAAATGGGGATTTCCGGCGCCGATGCGGAAGCCTATGCCAAAGAAGTCGTGATGTCCGATTTTGAGAAACCGGGCGAGGAAGACGTTGTCGAAAAGGTCATGGGCGATTTCACCGACAAGAACGCCGGAGTCGAAGAAAGCGAATTACGTGTCGAAATGGCCCGACTCATGATAACCGCCCGCGCGCAGATCCAGTCGAAAGGCTGAAACGCGGCTGCTTAAATCCGCGTTGAAAGCCAAATGGCGAGGCGTGAACCGGTCTTGATGGCTGTCGACAGAATTTCATAGCCCGGGGCATCTTCGGCGCCGGCCCGCAGGGCTTCTTCCCTGTGGGTGGCCTCATCAGCGCGGAACTCCTCGATTGTGGCGCGTAATTCGGCCTCGTCCTGGCCGAGCCGCGCCGACTGGCTAGCGTAATGTTCGTCAATGACCTCTTCCACGGCCGCCGTGCAGGCCATCGCCGCCTTTTCCCCCATTAATGCCGTGGCCGCGCCCAGCGCGAAACCGGCCACGTGCCAGAGCGGCATCAGCGCCGTCGGGCGGACGTCCCGGTCACCGACTATTTTGTCAAACCGGGCGAGATGTTCGGCTTCCTTGGCCGCCATGTCGCCGATCAGAGAAGCGATTTCCCCATCTCGCAATACTGCCTTCTGACCGGCATAGATGCGCACCGCGCCATATTCGCCGGCGTGATCGACCCGGATCATGCGCTTGACTGTCTCTTCCCGCGACGGGTCGCCGGGCATGCGGTCCTCGGCGCTGGTTTTAGGTGTCGGGTCGGTCATTGGAAGCGGCCCATGCGGCCGATGTGAAGCGCGGCATACAGGCTGGCCGCGCTCAGCATCAGGGAAACGATGGCGTTATATCCGGCCATTGATATTCCATACAAGGACCATTGAATTTCGTCGCAGCGCACCACGGGCTGGGCCAACAGCAGGCGGCGGAGGTCTTCCACCGTCTGGGCCGCCATGGTGGCGTCGCCGGTGCAGGATGTGGGGCCGGGAAACCAGCCCTGTTCGACCCCGGCATGATAGACCGCGATGCCACCACCGATGGCGAAGGCAATGGCGCAGACCCCCATGAGAACGCGGCGCCCGCCCTGGCTACGGAATACGATCAATGCCAGCGCCGCGGCGGCAATGGTCACAACATAGGGCCAGCGCTGCCAGATACACAGCTTGCACGGGGTCAGCCCGCCCCAATATTGCGACGCCAGTGCACTGCCCAGCACGATCGCACTGGCCGCCAGGATCAGCGCCGGCGCGTTTCGAACCCAGTATCGTTGCA
>CALGIA010000285.1 GCA_937916005.1 uncultured Rhodospirillaceae bacterium | reverse complement strand
GGGGTTGGCTATATTGAAAATCGTGTTCATGCCGTTTTCATGACAGATATAAAATCCGGCGGCCGCCTTGTAGCGCGGGTCATGGGCGACGATCTGGGTCAGCCAAAAGGAGCCCATGCTGATCCCCGTGATGCCGATACGGTCCCCGTCGATATCGTCGCGGGTCAGCAGATAATCCATGACGGCCTTGCCGGCGGCGACGAAATTGTCTTCCGTGCAGTGGATGCCGCGCGAGATCAGCGCCTCGTTCTGGCCGGGTCCGTCCAGCGCCAGGACCGCCATGCCGCGTTCGAGAAATTTATCGCCCGGCTGGGTGACCAGCATTTCCTTGAAATTATCCATTCCGCCCAGGAACACCACGCAGGGCGTCTTGCCCGTGGCGTTCGGCGGCAGATGCAGCAGGCCCGGCAAGGCGCTGTTTTCAAACGGAATATCAATGCGCTCGATGGGGTGGGGCGCGTGGGCGATGAATTTGTCGTAGCAGGCGTTCTTACGGGCGCTGAGCGCCATGTTGCGTGGGTTGCCGTCTTCGTGGATCGGGCCCTGGGCCATGGTGTAATAGGCTGCGGCGGTAAAGTAGTTCTGTCCCGCAGTGACCGGGTGGCCGTCCTGTTCCGCCTGTTGCGCCATGGCTTCGCGCTTGCCGGCGATTCGGCTCATTTCATCGGTGATGTCGGTGAATTTCCGGATCGCGCCGCGCACCGAGCGAATGTCGCCCGACCCGTCCATGCCCACCGTGCTCAGGGTTTCTTCCGTCATGGGCCAGTAGAAATCCGGCCCGGTCGCCTGGATGATCTTGTCGAACATCCATTCCTGTTCGGCCATTCGTTTGGCGCGCACCATGTCAGCTTCCTTTTATAGCTTGCGCCAGGGCGCAGAATGCGACGATGTCGAGTTCCTCGGCCCGCGCGGTGGGGTCGAGGCCACAGCTTAACAACAACGAAACCGGGTCGTCCGATATGGATTTCAGGGACGAGCGCAGCATTTTCCGGCGCTGGCCGAAGGCGGCTGCCGTGACGCGCTCCAGAACCTCCATGCGGGCCGGCGCAAGCGGCTGCGCGCGCGGCGTCAGTCCCACCACGGTCGAAGTCACCTTGGGCGGCGGTACGAACGCTAGAGGCGAGATGTCGAACAGGGCTTCTATCTCGCACAGCCATCCGGTGATGATGGACAGCCGGCCATAGGTCCGGTTACCCGGCGATGCGGCAAGACGCTGGGCGACCTCCTTCTGGAACATCAGGGTCATTCCCGCGTAGGAGTCGACCTCGCGCAGCCATTTGATCAAAAGCGGGGTTGCGATGTTATAGGGCAGGTTGGCGACAATTTTCAGTGTCGCGCCGGGCTCGGCCAGGGTGGTCAGGTCGGTTTCCAGGGCATCGCCGGCGACGACCCGCAGCCGGTCGGGATAGATCGAAGCGAGTTCCTGAAGGGCTGCAACGCAGCGGGGGTCGCGTTCCAGGGCGATGATTTGCGCGGCGTCGGTTTCCAGCAAGGCGCGGGTCAGGCCGCCCGGACCGGGACCGATTTCGACCACGGTCACGCCGGTCAGCGGGCCGGCGGCGCGGGCTATCCGGCGGGTGAGATTGAGGTCGAGCAGGAAGTTCTGGCCCAGTGTGCGGCGCGCGGCAAGGCCATACCGCGCGATAATGTCGCGCAGTGGTGGCAGGGAGGACGGGTCCGGTTCAGGCAATGGCCGGCTGAGCGATCGAGGCCGCGCGGCGCCGGGCCATATCATCGGCCAGGCGAAGCGCGGCGATCAGGCTGCCCGGATGGGCCTGGCCCGTGCCCGCGATATCAAGCGCGGTGCCATGGTCGGGTGACGCACGGATGAAGGGCAGGCCGATGGTGACGTTCACCCCGCCATCGAAATCGATGGTCTTGATGGGGATCAGGGCCTGGTCGTGATACATGCAGATCACCACATCGTAATTCGCGCGTGCTTTCTCGTGGAACAGGGTGTCCGCGGCGGCTGGGCCGTGGATCTCTATCCCGTCGCGCCGCAGCTGGTCTATGGCCGGCTGAATGATGCGGATTTCCTCATCGCCCATATGGCCGGATTCGCCGGCATGCGGGTTCAGCGCGGCCACCGCCAGGCGGGGCCGGGAAATGCCAAAATCACTGATCAGCGCCGCCGCGGTCACCCTGCCGGCATGGATGATGTCTTCCGTTTTCAGCGCGGGGATCGCCTCGGCAAGCGCCAGGTGAATGGTCACCGGAACGACCCGGAGCTGTGGGCAGGCCAGCAGCATTATGGGTGCGGTGTCGATGCGAGCGAGTTCCGCCAGATATTCCGTATGGCCGGGATGGTTGAAGCCGGCCGCGTATAGCGCCGCTTTATGAATCGGGTTGGTGACGACCGCCGATGCGCGGCCATCGGCGACCAGATGGACCGCCCGGTCGATGGATTGAATGACGGCCCTGGCATTGTCCGGGTTGAGCGTTCCCGGCTCGACTTCAGCCTGAAGCGAATTCCGCATCACGGGCAGGGCGTCCCTGAATATGGCCGCAGCCTCTTCGGGCGCGGAGATTTCCCGAATGGGGACATCGAAACCGATATGTCCGGCGAGGGCCGCCAGGCGGTCGGGGTCATCCAGCATGAAAAACGGCGGCATTGCCCGGCCCTGGGTCTGTTCTAGCCAGGCCATCAGGGATATTTCGCCGCCGACCCCTGCCGGCTCTCCCATGGTCAAAGCCAGCGGGAGACCGGTTTTCGTCATACGCGTATGTCCACGACCGAGCGGCTGCGAACGTCGCGCAGATAACGGCGCGACAACATGTCAAGACGCTCGCGCGTCAATTGATCGCTGATCTCCGCGCGGCTTGGCAATTCGATCTTGGGTTCGTTGCGTTCGCAAACCATCAGAAGCAGAAACCCATCGGGCATGCGCACGGGCTGACTTGCCTCGCCAACGCCCAACCCCGCGACCGCGTTGCGGATACCGGGCGACAGTTCGGTCAGTGAAAACTTGCCGAGCGTCGTCGGACGCGGTGAATGGACTTCCTTGGACAGGGCGATCATGTCCTTGCACCCCGATACGGATTCGCGCACCGTCTTGGCCAAATCGATCTGGCTCGCAATCTCGCTGGGCACGGCGTTTTTAGGGATGGGTAGGAATATCTGCTTGAGATCAACTTTGATTTTGGAATCATCAGGCGCTGAATTCTTGCGTGTCCCGGTCAGGGCTACGATACGGAAACCATTGAGAGCCTTGAGGGGGCCGGCGACGCCGCGCGCTTTCATCTTCGGAACGATGTCGCGTAGTTCGGGCGCGAGATGGTCCACCGATTGCCATCCGAGGTCGCCGTTAACGGCTGCCGTGGCGCTACGCGAAAATTGCCGCGCCAGTGCGCCGAACCGTGCGCCCTTGCCAATCTGTTGCACCAGCCCCTCTGCGGTCTTGCGCACTCGGGCTTCGTCATCAGGCGAATCTACCGCCAGGAAAATTTCAGCGAGCCGGTATTCGATCTTGCCACGATTTTTCTTGAGCCGCTCCAGTGCTGCATCCACCTCGTCGGGTCCGACCGCTACGCGGGGCCGCAGCCGGCGTCCGACCAGTTTGGACCAGGCGATATTAGCGCG
>CALGIA010000284.1 GCA_937916005.1 uncultured Rhodospirillaceae bacterium | reverse complement strand
TGTGGAAATTGGCGCAGTGCGGACAGGTCAGCGAGGCATATTCGACAATGGTAATCGGCGCATCGGCGCGGCCCAGCACATGATCGTCGGCGGTGATCATCATGTCCGTGAACGTCGCCGTCGCTTCCGGCGCGGAGCCTTGCGCCAGCGCCTGAGCCACCGTCAGCTGCACGGTTGACGCCAAGCCTGTCACGAGCCCGATTACGATTCCGCTGAAAACCACGCAACGGGCCGCAAATTTCCATATCTTCCGCATATCCCTCTCCCTGCCACAATATATAGACGATCCAAGGGTCCCGCGTCCAGCCTCGCGAGGCCGAAAATCAGTCATTTTCTTTCCCCAACAGGGCGCCCAGTTCGGTCAATGACGCCCGTAAATTATCGTCTTCAATATTGGCGAAACTTTGGCGTAACGCCGGCGATGGCGGCCCCGACAGGGGAGGAACGGTTTTGCGTTTGGGGGCGTCGCGCGCCCGGGTGATCGGGCCTTGCGCCATGGTCAGCCTGGCCACGGCGGCATATCCGAAATAGGCGTTGATTTTTTCCACCACCAGCGGCGCGAGATGCTGAAGCTCGGTCGAGAACGCGCCGGATACCCGGACGTGTAAGGTGGCGCCGGTATTTTCGCCTCGGGGAAATCTCAGTTTCTCGGGGATGGATTCCCGGGCCAGCACATCGCCGACGATGGCTTCCCAGTTGGTGATAATGGCGGCTTCGGCAAAACCGCGACGGCGCAGCGCCTTTCCGGCGATCTTCGGCAGCATGGCGCTCAGCGCGACCGGGCCGCGGCCGTGGCGCTTATAGGGCGTCTTGGTCCCGGTCTTTTTCTCACCGGTTCTGTTTTGAGTGGCGGGGGGCTTTTTCGGCGCCATTCTGTCGGCGTTCCTGAAGTTTCCGAATCATCGGCATGTTATGCTTGTCCCAATTGGGGAACAACTGGCCAAATGGGGAACTATCGGGCTGAATGACAGATTTTCTGAAATTGCAGCAAACCCTGCTCGACTGGTATGGAAGCAGCCGGCGTGATTTGCCGTGGCGCTCGGCGCCGGGCGACCATGCCGACCCCTATCATGTCTGGCTCAGCGAAATCATGCTGCAACAAACCACGGTCGCTACGGTGGGGCCCTATTTCCGCGCTTTTCTCGACCGCTGGCCCCGTATCCATGGGCTGGCGGCGGCGCCGCTGGATGATGTGCTGCATGCCTGGCAGGGGCTTGGCTATTACGCCCGGGCGCGCAATCTGCATCGCTGTGCCGGTGTGGTGGTGCGCGACCATGGCGGGGAATTTCCCGCCGATGAAGCGGCTCTCCTGAAACTGCCGGGAATCGGGCCGTACACCGCCGGCGCCATTGCCGCGATTGCCTTCGGCTTGCCGACCACCGCCGTGGACGGCAATGTGGAACGGGTCATGGCCCGGCTGCACGGGTTGGAAACGCCCCTGCCGCAGGCAAAGCCGGAAATCACCAGGCTTGCCCGCCTTGCCGCGCCCACCGAACGTGCGGGAGATTACCTGCAGGCGGTCATGGATCTGGGCGCGACCACATGCACGCCGCGCAACCCGTCCTGCGGGCGCTGCCCCTGGGCGGAATCCTGTACGGCATTTGCGGCGGGAAACGCCGAATCGCTGCCCAGAAAATCACCCAAACCCGAACGCCCGACCCGTCGCGGCGTGGCGTTCTGGGCGCTGGCCGGGAACGGCGACATCCTGCTGCGCCGCCGGCCCGAAAAGGGCCTGCTGGGCGGCATGATGGAAATCCCGTCATCGGATTGGCGCGAGACCCCGTGGGACCTGGATGCTGCAATTTCCGGCGCGCCATTCAAGGCAGGCTGGACGCCCTTGGCCGGCATGGTGCGCCATACCTTCACCCATTTTCATCTGGAATTGACTGTCGTGACGGCCCAAACGCAGGATCGTTCGGTCGATGGAGTCTGGTGTTCGGAGAAAAGCCTCGGCGATCACGCCTTGCCGACGGTCATGAAGAAAATCATCCGCCACGCGCTCGGATAAATTCAGCTTCCCCGCGCGGGGCTCATTTCGGCGCGGACCTTCTGGCGGAGTTCGTCGATCGACACGGCCTGGCCGGCGCGTTCGTAATGCCAGAAGGTCCAGCCGTTGCAGGCCGGGGCGTCCTGGACATGGGCGCCGACCTTGTGGATCGATCCGCGCAGTTTTTGGGACGTGATGCTGCCGTCGGCGGCGATGCGCGCGCTGAACCGGCGGCGCTGGTCGAACAGCTTCTGGCCCGGCTCCAGCAGCCCCTGTTCGATCAGGGTGCCGAAGGGGACCCTGGGTTCGGACCGCTTGGACGGCGTCTCCAGATCCTCGGGGCTCACCAGACCTTCGATTTCATCGATCCGCTGTTGCGCGATATCGGCATAGTCCTGCTCGCGTTCGATGCCGATCCAGTCGCGGCCAAGCTTCTTGGCGACCGCGCCCGTGGTTCCCGACCCGAAGAACGGATCCAGCACCAGATCACCCGGATTGGAGGACGCCAGCATCACCCGGTACAGCAGGGATTCCGGTTTCTGTGTCGGGTGCGCCTTGCGGCCGTCCCGCTTGATCCGTTCGGCGCCGCCACACAGCGGCAACAGCCAGTCGCTGCGCATCTGGATATCTTCGTTGAGCGCCTTCATGGCGTCGTAATTGAATTGGTAGCGCTTGTGGTCCTTGCCCTTGGAGCACCAGATCATGGTTTCATGGGCGTTGGTGAAACGCTTGCCCCGGAAGTTCGGCATGGGGTTGGTCTTGCGCCAGACGATATCGTTCAGAATCCAGAACCCGATATCCTGCAGGGCCGTGCCGACCCGAAAGATATTGTGATAGGACCCGATGACCCAGAGCGTACCGGTATCCTTCAGCACCCGATGGGCGGCTTCGAGCCAGGAGCGGGTAAATTCGTCATAGGTGGCGAAGTCGGCGAATTTGTCCCAGGCATCCTCGACGCCATCGACCCGGGTGTTATTGGGCCGGTGAAGATCGCCGCCGAGCTGCAGATTATACGGAGGATCCGCGAAGATAAGATCGACAGAGTTGGCGGGAAGCTTCCGCAGCTCTTCGATCGTATCTCCGAGGATAATCCGGTTTCTTTTTATGTCGCGTTTTTTGTGGTCGTCCCTTTTCATGAGGGGAACATGAGTCTTTTCGGATTCCACGTCAAGAAGTTCTTTGAATCTCAATGATTTATAACAATATATTGAGTCCGGGACTCATCGCGAGTCAACATCTAGTTCATGTGATGGATGAGGTGCGCCGGCCCGCCGCCTGTTTCTCCGCTTTTGGAATCCCGGATAAGGCGATAGCTTGCGCTCGAAATTTTTATTGGAGTTCATGTCATGTCCAAAGGTCCCTTCCGCGCGGATCAGGTCGGCAGCCTGTTGCGCCCACCCGCGCTGCTGAAATCCCGTGAGCAGTTCAAAGCCGGCGAGATCACCGCCGCCCACCTGAGGCAGCGGGAAAATGCCGCCATCGAGGACGTGGTCAAGCTACAGGAAAAAGTCGGGATACAGTCGATCACCGACGGTGAATTCCGGCGTGAGAATTTTCATTTCGATTTTCTCGACAAGATCGCTGGCGTTGATTTCAGGCGCATGATGCCCGCGGGCGCCGAGGGTGAATCCATGGATCCGGAAAAGGCGCCCTTTGTCGCCTATATCACCGACCGCATGGAACGCCCGGCAGAGGGCGTCGAGGTGGAGAATTTCCGCTTCGTCCAGTCGCTCACCAACTCGACGGTGAAGATCACCATCCCGTCGCCGACCATGACCCACTTCCGGGGCGGGCGCGACGCCATCAGCCGGGACGCCTATCCGGAGATGGATGATTTCTTCGCCGATCTGGCGCGGGTCTATCGCGAGGAACTTGCCGGGCTGGCCGATGCGGGCTGCAAATATGTCCAGTTCGACGACACCAACCTGGCCTATATGTGCGATGAAAACATGCGCCAGGGCGTACGCGATATCGGCGAGGACCCGGACGAGTTGCCCAAAACCTACGCGGCCCTGATCAACGACGCCATCAAGGATCGGCCCGACGACATGGCGGTCTGCGTTCACATGTGCCGGGGCAATGCCCAGAGCCAGTGGTTCGCCTCGGGCGGTTATGAGCCGATCGCGGATCAGGTATTTAACCTGACCGACGTGGACGGGTTCTTCCTGGAATATGACGATGAACGGTCGGGCGATTTTGCGCCGCTGCGCTTCGTCCCCAAGGGCAAGAAGATCGTGCTCGGGCTGGTGACCACCAAGCGCGGCGAGATTGAAAGCCGCGATATGCTGAAACGGCGCGTCGAGGAAGCCGCGAAATTCGTGCCGCTGGATCAGCTCTGCTTGTCGCCCCAGTGCGGCTTTTCATCCAACGCCATCGGCAATCTGATCACCGAGGAAGACGAGATCGCCAAGCTGCGGCTGGTCATCGAAACCGCCAAGGAAATCTGGGGGTAGGGGTTTAGCTCAAGCCCGCGCGGGAGACGTTTCCCGTTCCAGCGGCGTGTCGTTGATCGGAAAATGCAAAGCCGTGGCCATGAAGCCCAGGACGATGCCGCCCCAGAAAATCGGGTCGTAGGTGCCCATGGAATCATACACCACGCCGCCCAGCCAGATGCCCAGGAAGCTGCCGATCTGATGGCTGAGAAACGCCACGCCGACCAGGGTCGCCATGTATTGGGTGCCGAAGATCTGGACCACGAGCCCCGCCGTCAGGGGAACCGTGCCAAGCCACATCATGCCCATGATCGACGCGAACAGGATCACGCTGGTCGGCGTGATGGGCGATAAAATGAAGACCATCATCACGATTGACCGCAAAAAATAGAGCCACGCCAGCAGATATTTCATCGGGTAGCGTTGGCCAAGTCTGCCCCACAGGATGCAGCCGATGATGTTGAAGCCGCCGATCAGGGCCAGCGCGGTCGCGCCCAACCATGCGGGATGGCCCAGATCGGTCAGATAGGCCGGAAAATGCGCGCCGAAGAACATGGTCTGGAAACCGCACACGAAATAACCGGCAATCAGCAGCTTGAACCCCAGATGGGAGCGGGCTTCGCGCATGGCGTCGCCAAATCCCTGGGTCGAATGATCGTCGCTGGCCCGTGCGTTGCCGCCGGCCAGCGCCGCCGCCAGGGGAACGATGATCGCCGAGATGGCGGCCAGGATGATAACCGCGCCGACCCAGCCATGATCATTGATGAACCACTGACCCAGTGGCACCAGAAGGAGCTGTCCGGAAGATCCGCCGGCGCTTGCGATGCCCAGATAAAGTGTGCGTTTGTCCGGCCCGACCATGCGGCCGATCACCGACAATACGATGGGAAATCCGGTCATGCTGAGCGCAAACCCGGTCAGGAATCCGACGCCGATGATGGAGTCGATGGGCGCGGTCGTCTGGGAAAGAACCAGAAGCCCCGCCGTATAGAGCCCGCCGCCCAGGGCGAGGATCCTTGCCGGGCCGTACCGGTCGGCGATCATGCCGAATATGGGGGTCGAGACGCCCCAGGTCAGGCTTTGCAGCGCGATGGCGAAGGCGAAGGTCTCACGGCCCCACCCCAGATCGCTGCTGATCGGACCCATGTAAAGCCCGAGATTCTGGCGCAGCCCGAATGACAGGAACAGAATTGTTGTCCCGCAGATCATAACGATCAACGGGGTCCGCCACGTGCTGGATCGCATTATTCGATGTGCCTTTTTTGAGTCGCGGCATTTGGAAGAAATTGAAAATGGTTCCCATGGCGGGCTTCGTCAAGCAGACATTGACGCCCTGTATGACAACCAGCTGACTTAATATAGGTTTAATTATAAGTCTAACCTCCGGTTTCGAGGATTTTCCGAATGGGGGCGTAGCTGCGCCGGTGATGGGGGGTGACGCCGAATTGCGCAAGCCCGGCGCGGTGCTGGGCGGTTCCGTAGCCGGCGTTGCGTTCCCATCCGAACCCCGGATAGCGCGACGAGAGCATCGCCATGATGCGGTCCCGTGTGACCTTGGCGACAATCGACGCGGCTGCAATGGAAAGGCTCTTGCTGTCGCCCTTGACGATGGCCCGGGCCGCACACGGCAGGTCGGGCAGTCTGTTGCCGTCGACCAGCGCGGTGTCGGGCAGGACGCCCAGCGCCGCCAGGGCGCGGGTCATGGCCAGGAATGTCGCTTGCAGGATGTTGATGCGGTCGATTTCATCCACGCTGGCCGCGCCGATTCCGATGCGGGCGCAGGGGATCAGCGCCGCCGCCAGCTCGACCCGCTTGGCGGGCCGCAGAACTTTTGAATCATCGATCTGGCCGGCAAGATGACGTGGCATGAGATCCAAATCGATGATCACGGCGGCGGCCACCACCGGCCCCGCCCAGGGACCGCGCCCGGCTTCATCGATCCCGGCGACCAGCCCCCCGGCCTCGCGCTCAAGGGTCAAGTCAGCTATTGGAGTGCTCCCTGCCGCTATCCGGGCCGCTATCCGGGCCTGTTTCCCGCGTACCGAACCGGGCGGCGCGCACGCCGGCCCCGATGGCGGCAATGGTTTCGGCGGTGTCCTGTTCGGGTTCCACGCCCAAATCCATGCGGGGGGTTTCCGGAGGGTCTTCGTCGTCATTGGCGGGCAGGGGCGTGGGTTTGAGCCGCCGTCTGGCCTTCATCCCGATCACGATGGCCCGGAATTCACCCTGCCTGGCGAGATTGAAATACCCACGGAGAGCCGCCAAATCATCGCTGAACGCCGCCGCGGAAATTTCGCTCAGGGTCAGGTCATCGGTATCGGCGATCCCGTGCACCCGGCGCGCCGCGAACATCCACAGGGGGCTCAGGACTAGGCCCAGGCAGGTGACCGCGATGACCAGATGCAAATCCGGCTGGGGAATTCCGCCCGCGCCCGCGCCCATGGCGGCCCCCATGGCAGCAAAGGTAAAAATGATGGGAAATTCACCCAGCTGGGACAGGGTCAGGCCCGCAAGGGACGCCGTCCGCCAGCTTTGGCCCAGAACCCGCAACATCGTCATATGGGCCGCGGTCCTGACCAGGCTGATCATCAACAGCAGGAACAGCACGCCGCCCAGATTGCTCAGGATGAAACCCATATCGCTCAGCAGCCCGATGGAGAGAAAGACTCCCATCACCAGGATATTCTGGAGCGGGCGGAACGGGGCCATCATGCGCTTGCGCTGGTTGCTCCGGCCGATCACCAGCCCGGCCAGAAATGCGCCGAACGGGGCCGACAATCCCAGCAGCCCAAAGACCGAGGCGGCGGCCAGGCAATAGGCCAGGGCGGTGAAGGGCGCCAGATCAATCCGGCCGTCCACGCCCCTTATGACCGGCAGGTCCAGCGGTTTCCGGCCGCTCAGGAATTTCACCAGCATGGCCAGAAGCGCCGCCGTGATGACGATCTTGCCGATTAATTCCGCGCCCATTCCATTTGCGCCAACGCCATCCGCGCCCGGATATTCGACAAGGAACA
>CALGIA010000283.1 GCA_937916005.1 uncultured Rhodospirillaceae bacterium | reverse complement strand
ACCACGCCCTCATCGGTCACGACGCGGCTGACCACCAGATAATGAAGCCCGTCCCGTTCATAAAAGTCGCCTTCCGCCGTGACCCGGTGGGTTTGAATACGCATCAGGCGGGCATTGGCGACACTTGTGGCGTCATCGTCGATCTTGAGCACGACGTATATCTTTCCGTCGTCGCCCTTGATGCCGACGGGAATTCCACCGGCGGCGCACCACAGCGCGCATTGGTGATGGGCGGTGCCGAGCCCGTACATGATTCCGGTAATCTGGCACCAGCTATCGACCACCTCGCCGGTCACGATGATCCGCTTGCCCGGCGCGGCATGGGCGGCCCCGGCCAGAACAAGCAGGGCAACCGTCAGAAAAGCCGAAATCGTTTTCATCTCACCTGTCCTGTTGTGAGAATGGCGGGACGGACCAAGCCGCCCCGCAATTCACATGAAGAGCGAAATTACTTGGCCGCGCACGGATTGCAGGGATTGGGCTTGGCCGCGCAGGGGTTTTTCGCCGCGCACGGATTATGCTTGGCGGCGCAGGGGTTCTTTGCGGCGCAGGGATTGCACGGATTTTTCGCCGCGCAGGGGTTATGTTTGGCGGCGCAGGGGTTCTTGGCCGCACACGGGTTACAGGCTGCGATCTGTATGGGCATGTCGGCGGGCTGGGCGACGGCCGCCGGCAGGGCCACGCCGGTGGTCAGCGCGATAACGCCGAGAGCAATGGCGGTGTCCTTGAACTTGATGGTCATGATTGCCTCTCCATTCGGGTTTAATGACGGAATCTGTCTTTGATCCGGACATGGAGAGTGGCCGATTTATGTAATGCCCGGATAAAGCTGATTTAAAGATTTTGTAAAGATTTTCAGCCCGGATCAATCCGGCAGGACAAACCAGAAGCATACCTCGCCGCCGTCACTATCGGCGCCGACCGAGCCGCCATGGGCCTGGATCAGTTCCTTGACGATGGAAAGCCCGATACCGGCGCCGCCGCTGTCCCGTGAGCGGGATTTGTCGGCGCGAAAGAAACGTTCGAAAATATGGCTCAGATCGTCCGGCGACACAGCGGCGGCTGTGTTGACGAATTCGACCCGCACGCCGCTTTCCCCGCGCGTGGCGGCAATCCGGAAATTTCCACCGGCCGGGGTGTATTGCCAGGCGTTTTCGATCAGATTGCGCAGCACCTGAAACATCCGGTCCCGGTCGCCGAGTGTTTCCCCGACCCCCATGGGGAAATCGGTTTTCACATCAATTTTACGGGACTCGAATTCAGAGCGGTTCATGGCGAGAACCTGATCGACCATATCCGCAAGATTAATGGGTTCGCGTTTCAGAAAGGCCCGCGCCGCGTCGGCCTGGGTCAATTGCTGCAGGCTTTCGACCAGGCGGACAAGCCGCAGAATTTCCTGCTCCAAAATCTGATAGGTCTCGCGCGACGGCGGCACGACCTCATCCGACAGGCCTTCCAGATAGCCCCTGATATTGGTCAGCGGCGTGCGCAGTTCATGGCCCAGATCGCTGACCATGGTCCGGCGCAGGGTTTCCACCTGTTCGAGACTATCGGCCATCTGATTGAACGCCTCGCCAAGCCTGCCGACCTCATCGACGGAAGTCGTCTTGACCCGCGCCGCATAATCGCCGGCGGCGATACGCCGGGTCACTTCGGTCATCTGTGACATGGGTTGCAGCACCTTGCGGGTCAGGACGTAGCTCAGAAACCCGGCGATTGCGATAGCCGCGACCGTCGCCTGGGCGAGATAGCGATGGATCGCCTCCAGGAACATGCGGTGGGTGGCGTTGGGCGAAATGTTGTACTGGGCCATCAGCGCGGAAAAATATTCCGCGGCCAGATGTTCAATGGTGAGCCATACCACAAGCACCACTGCCGCGATCACCGGCACGTTGATGGCGAGAAGCTTCCACAAAAGGCTGCGCCGCATGATGCTTACCTCGCGCTCAATCTTCGCCGGTTTCGGCGAAGCGGTAGCCGATCCCGTGAACGGTGCGAATAAAGTGCGGGTTGCCCGCATCGGCTTCGATCTTGTGGCGAAGTTTCCCGAGATGAACATCGATCACGCGCTCGACGACGGTCTCGCCATGTTCGTAAAGCCGATCGAGCAATTCGTCGCGGCTAAAGACGCGCCCCGGCCGTGTCATCAGCGCTTCCAGCAGCTTGTATTCGGACGGGGTCAGCTTCACGGTATCGCCGGCCAGGGTAAGCTTGTGTTTTTCCCGATCCAGCACAAGCGCGCCATGGCGCAGGATTCCCGAGTGCTCTTCCCCGCCTCCCGCCCCCGCCTGGGCCTGGGCCTGGGTGCGCCGGAGGATCGCCTTGATGCGTTCCACAAGCTCGCGCGGACTGAACGGCTTGACCACATAATCATCCGCGCCAAGAGAAAACCCGACGATGCGGTCGATTTCCTCCGCCCGCGCGGTCAGCATCAGGATGGGCACCTGGGACTCGCGGCGGATTTCGCGGCAGACTTCCGCGCCGTCGAGCCCAGGCAGGTTAAGATCGAGCACGATCAGGTCCGGCGCCTCGCGCCGGGCGGCGGCAAGCCCCGCGTGACCATCATGGGCGACCACCGATCGAAATCCTCCGTCGGCGAGATAACTCTCGATCAGAGCCGCAATATTGCGGTCGTCCTCCACCACAAGAATCTTGGCGGGAAGGTCTGTCGGGGACATAGCGGTCAGCGTTTCACGAGCGCTTTCACCTTGCGCTGCGCCTTGCCGGTATAGGCGGACAGCGGCCGGATCAGCTTGTTGCTGGCATTCTGTTCCAGGTAATGGGCGGTCCAGCCGGTGATCCGGCTCATCACGAATATGGGCGTGAACATGTCGATGTCGAAACCCATCAGGTAATAGGCCGGCCCTGCGGGGAAATCCAGATTGGGGTGGATGTTCTTTTCCTCCAGCATGACTTTCTGCAGCCCATCGGACATGCGGGTCCATGTGTCGTCGCCCTTCCAGGCGGCGAGATCATCAAGACAGGCGCGCATGGTGGGTACGCGGGAATCACCCCATTTATAGACCCGGTGGCCGAAGCCCATGATCAGCTTCTTCTTGACGATGGCGTCCTTCATCCAGCGCTCGGCCTTGGCCGGGTCGCCGATTTCGAGGAACATATGCATCACCGCCTCGTTGGCGCCGCCATGGAGCGGACCCTTGAGCGAACCGATGCCGCCGGTCACCGCACTGTAAATATCCGACCGCGACGACGCGATCACCCGCGTGGTGAAGGTCGAGGCGTTGAAGCTGTGCTCCGCATAGAGGATCAGCGAAATGTCGAATGCGCGGACCACTTCCGGCGGCGGCACCTTGCCGAAGCACATATGGAAAAAGTTTTCCGCCATGGTCAGATCGGGCTTGGGCTTGTAGCGGTTCTTGCCGTTGCGGAACCGGTAATCGGTCGCGATCATGGTGGGAATCTTGGCCAGTAGATCCATCGCCCGGCGCTTGTCAATGCGTTCCGCCTCGCCGCCCCAGGCAATTTCCGTGGTGCCCAGATAGCTGACCGCGGTGCGCAGCGTATCCATGGGGTGGGCCGATTTCGGGAACTTGCGGATAACCTCAACATGGTCGCGGGAAATATCGCGCCGCTTGCGTTCATCGCGACGGAATGCGGCAAGCTGGCTCTTGGTCGGCAACTCGCCGTTCAGCAACAGATAGGCGACTTCCTCGAAACAGCAATGGGCGCACAGATCCTGCACCGCGTAACCGCGATAGGTCAGTGAATTGGTTTCCGGCATCACCTTGGACACCGCCGTCTCGTCGACGATCACGCCGTCGAGGCCCTTGAAGATTTTCGGCGTCTTCGCCGGTTTTTTGGTTTTGGATTTGGGTTTGGCGGCGGCCATGATCGTTCTCCCTCGCTCCGGATCTGACTGTTCAGAGCTTGAAATTATATAAATTCTTGTCGAACTGATTGTAATCCTCGTAGCGGATCAGCTCATAGAGATCCGCCCGTGTCTGCATTTCCTGCACCAGGCCCGACTGCGTGCCGGTATCGGCGATTTCAGCAAGCCCCCTGCCGATCGC
>CALGIA010000282.1 GCA_937916005.1 uncultured Rhodospirillaceae bacterium | reverse complement strand
AAGCTGGCCGAACCGGACAAGCTGTGTATCAACATCATGGGCGACGCCGCGATCGGCATGACCGGGCTGGACATAGAAACCGCCGCGCGCAACAGGATCGGCATTCTCACCATCGTGTTCAATAACGGCGTGATGGCGATCGAAACCGATTCCATGCCCCATGCCATCGAAGCCTATGCAGCGCATAGCCAGGGCGGCAATTACAGCGAGATCGCGAAATCCCTGGGCGCCTGGAGTATCCGGGTCGAAACGCCGGACGCCTTCCTGCCCGCGCTAAAGAACGCCATCGCCGCGACGGAGAAAGGCCAACCTGCGCTGATCGAATGCATCACCAAGGAAGGCTATGATTTCTCCAAATACCCGTAAGGGAGTCTATGCCTCAAACGTAATCTCGGCCTGTTGCGCCAGCGCGCCTTCGTGATTGGCGGCCCATAGAGTCCCCGAGGCACCGTCGTCGCCGATCCTGCCCGACACGGAGAAATCATTGATGTCGTATAAGGGCGATATGGCGCGAAGATTGAAGGTCTTCAGGGTCGCATCGGGCATTTCGCGGCGGAACAGATCGAGCAGCAGGGTCGCGGTCAGATTACCGTGCACCAACAGCCCGGGATAGCCCTCGATTTCGGTCACATAGCTCCGGTCGTAATGGATGCGATGGCTGTTGTTGGTCAGGGCGGAAAACCGGAACAGCATCACCGGCGTCGGGTGGATCGGGCGCGACCAGTCGGGATTTTGCGGCACGGGTTGCGGCTTGGGCGCGGGCGCGCCCGGTTCGGAAGCGGCGCGATAGACGGTTAGATGCTCATCGGTGGTGGCGAGCCCGTTCGGGCCGGAAATTTCATGCCGCACGGTCACAAAACACAACGCGCCGGAGCTTCCGTCCTTGGTGGTGACATCGCCGACCGTCGAAACCCGGGTGATCTTCTCCCCCGCCCGCAAGGGCTGATGGAATGTCATTTTCGTGCCGGCCCACATGCGACGCGGCAGGGGCACCGGCGGCATGAAACCGCCCTTGGCGAGATGGCCGTCGGGTCCGGTATCTGACAGCTTCACCACCTCGGGAAAGAACATCCAGTGCCAGGCGGGCGGCAGCGCATCGCCGGGTTGGAACGGCGCATCGTCCCGGTCCAGGGTCGCGTTCAGAATATCCGACGATTTGGCGCTGGCCAGACCTTCCGTGGTCTCGCCGCGGCCGATCCAGTCGCTCAAATTTTCCATGTTGCCGGTCATGCCGAAAACTCCTCGCGGATGGCGGTGCTGTGAGCGCCGATTTCAGGCACCGGGCCGAGGACGCGGCTTTGGCCGTTGATGCGCGCCGGCGGCGACACGATGTCGGCCGACTTGCCGCCCGGGATGTCCACAGTGACCCGGCGGATCGCCGGATGGCCGGCCAGCCCGGCCACGTCATTAACCTCGCCGAAGGCGATGCCCGCGCTTTTAAGCCGGTCGATCAGTTGATCGCGGCCGGTTGCGCCGAACACTTCGTTGATGATGGCATCAAACGCCGGACGGTTGTCGAGGCGGGCGACGTTGCTCTCGAAACGAGGATCCTTGGGCAGATCGGGCTGGCCCAGCACATCGGCGCAGAGCCGGGTAAATTCCCGTTCATTCTGGATGGCGATCAGGACCGGCGCGCCGCCCTTGGTCTCATAAGCGCCGTAGGGATGGATCGACGGATGGTTGAGCCCGATACGCGGCGGCCCCTTGCCGTCATATTCATAATGGGCCAGCGGCACCGTCATCCAATCGGACATGCCCGCGAACAGCGAATTTTCGATGGCGCAGCCTTCGCCGGTGATGCCGCGCGCGATCAGGGCTTCCAGCACGGCCTGGTAGGAATACATGCCGCAGGCGATATCGCAGACCGATACGCCGACCCGGCCCGGCGCATCCGCCGACCCCGTCACAGAGCACAGCCCGGATTCGGCCTGGACCAGCAGATCATAAGCTTTCATATCCGCATAGGAGCCTTCGGTGCCATAGCCCGAAATATCGACCGTGATGAGACGCTTGTTGCGTTTGCGCAATTCGGCGGAATCGAACCCCGCGCGCGCCGCCGCGCCGGGGGCGAGGTTCTGAATAAAGACATCGGCCTGGTCGATGATCCGGTAGAGAAGTTCTGTGTCGCCATCGTTCTTGATATCGGCGGTCAGGGATTCCTTGCCCCGGTTGAGCCACACGAAATAGGCGCTTTCGCCCGACACGAAGCGGTCATATTTGCGCGCGAAATCGCCTTCCGCCCGTTCGATCTTGATAACCCGCGCGCCGGCATCGGCCAGGCGCGACGAACAATAGGGCGCCGCCACCGCCTGTTCGATGGACACCACCAGAAGGCCGTCGAGTGGTTTCATGATATTATCATTGGCCATTAGTAGGACCGGGGCAGACCAAGCACATGCTCGGCGATATAGGTCAGCACCAGATTGTTCGAGATGGGCGCAATGCGGTAGAGCCGGGTTTCGCGGAATTTGCGTTCCACGTCATATTCCTCGGCGAAGGCGAAGCCGCCATGGGTTTGCATGCAAACATCACCCGCTCGCCAAGACGCTTCCGAT
>CALGIA010000281.1 GCA_937916005.1 uncultured Rhodospirillaceae bacterium | reverse complement strand
CAAATCAAACACGCCGCCTGAAATCACCGTCACCAACTTTCGGGCATAGTTCCCATGTCACGGGGTTTGCCTTGAAACCATTTCTTAAAATTTTCTAGAGAGCTGATTTCAACCAAAATCATACCTTTAGCGCACCCAGCGTTCGCCTACTATTGCCGCCGTAACAGACGATGGCAACAACCCTACCCTAACATATTTTCAACTCAATCGCAGTGACCTGGTTCAGGGTTACAGGATTCACTCAAGACGGATGGGTAGCAATTGGTTTCATCGACTTCCGTGAAGGATCGTCAACTGTTTCCCCCCTACCTTAAAACCCAACGCCCCCGGCCGTCGCCGGGTCGGGCCGAAGGCCGCTTCCTCCGCTGCCTCCGTCCCCGCCCTACTCCTCCAGATCCCGATAGATTGGTTTCGGGGGGGCGGCTTCTTCCATCAGTTCCAGGGTCCGGTTGCGGTCGGCGATGGCGAGGCGGGCGATCTGGGATTTGGCGGGGAGGTACTGGTTGGGCCATTTCTGGGGTTCATACCCGTAATGGGCGGCGGCGCGGAGTGTGAAGTGGGGGTCGGTCAGATGGGGTCTCGCCAGGGCCACCAGGTCGGCGCGGCCGGCGGCGACGATGGTGTTGATCTGGTCGGCGGTGGTGATGTTGCCGACGGCCATGGTGGGGATAACGGCTTCGTTGCGCACCTGGTCGGAGAACATGGTCTGGAACATGCGGCCATAGACGGGTTTGGCGTCTTGGGTGGTCTGGCCGGCGGACACATCGACGATATCGCAGCCGTGTGATTTCAGCATTTTGGCGATGGCGACGGCGTCGTCCCCGGTGATGCCGTCATCGCCGACCCAGTCGGTGGCGGAGACGCGGCAGGAAACAGGTTTTGTTTCGGGCCAGACTTCGCGCACGGCGTCGAAGATTTCCAGCGGCAGGCGCATGCGGTTTTCGAGAGAGCCGCCGTATTCGTCGGTGCGGGTGTTGCTGACCGGCGAGATGAAGGACGACAGCAGATAGCCGTGGGCCATGTGGATTTCGATCATGTCGAAGCCGGCTTCATCGGCCCAGATGGCGGCCTGGACGAAATCATCGCGCAGCTTGTCCATGTCGGCCCGGTCCATTGCCTTGGGCACATTGCCGCCCGGCATATAGGGGATGGCGGAGGCCGCCAGCGTCTGCCAACCGTCCTGTTCGAGCGGCTGGTTGTCGCCTTCCCAGGCCAGTCTGGTGGAGCCCTTGCGCCCGGCGTGGGCCAGCTGCATGCAGATTTTCGCGGCGCTGTTTTCGTGCACGAAATCGACGATACCGGCCCAGGCGTCGCGGTGTTCGGGCTTGTACATGCCGGCGCATCCCAGGCTGATGCGGCCTTCGGGGGACACGTCGGTCATTTCCGTATAGACCAGCCCGGCGCCGCCGACGGCAAACCCGCCGAGATGGACCATGTGCCAGTTCCCCACCAGCCCGTCGTCCGCCGAATACTGGCACATGGGCGACACCACCACCCGGTTGGGCACGGTCATGCCGCGCAGCCGGAACGGGGTGAACATGGGTGGCGGCGGGTCGTTGACCGAGATTTCGGTGAAGCCCTGTTCGCGGACTTTATTGGCGAACCAGCTATCGACGCTTTTCACATAGTCCGGGTCGCGCATGGCCAGATTTTCGTATGTCATGCCCTTGGTGCGGGCCAGGAAGTTGAAGACATATTGCTCCGGCTCATGGCCGTTATAGCGCCGGGCGTTTTCATACCATTGCAGGCTGATCATGGCCGATGATTGGAGCGCGCCGACCTCATCCTTGCGGGCGGCTTCGTAGGCCGCCAGCGCCGTGGGGACATCCGGATAGGCATTCAGGGCCTGGCTCAGGGCGGCGGCGCCCTCCATGGCGATCTTGGTGCCGGACCCGATGGAGAACTGGGCGGTGTGGACGGCGTCGCCCAGCATCACGACATTTTCGAAATGCCAGTGTTCGGCCTTGATCTCGGGGAAGTTGCGCCACAATGAACGGTTGGCCAGCAGGGGGTGGCCGCCGAGCTCTTCCTTGTAGAACTCCTCGAAATAGGCGACGGTTTCTTCCTCGGTGGCGGAATCGAGGCCGGCGTTCTTCCAGGTGTCCTCATGGCATTCGACGATCCAGGTGGTGCCGGAGTCCTCATATTGATAGGCGTGGGCGTAGAACCAGCCATGCCGGTTTTCGCGGAAGATGAAGGTGAACGGGCCGAAGGTCTGGGTGGTGCCGAGCCAGACGAATTTGGTCTTGCGCATGTCGATATGGGGTTTGAAGCGGTCCTTGTAGGTTTCCCGCACCAGGGAGTTGACCCCGTCGGCCCCGACCATGAGATCGGCGTCGCGGTAGGGCTCGAAATCGGTGATGTCGGTTTCATAATCGATGCGCACGCCGAGTTCTTCCGCGCGTTTCTGCAGCAGATTCAGCAGCCGCATGCGGGAGATGCCGCAGAAGCCGTGGCCGGACGACCGGATGGCCCGGTCGCGGTAGCGCACCTCGATCGTGTCCCAATAGGCGAATTCGTTGGTGATGGCTTCGTAGGAGTCCGGGTCGAGGCCGAGGAAGTGGTTCAATGTGTTGTCGGAGAACACCACGCCGAAGCCGAACGTGTCATCGGGCCGGTTGCGCTCATAGATATGGATTTCATGGGCCGGGTCGGCCAGCTTCATCATGATGCCGAGATAAAGCCCGGACGGCCCGCCGCCGATGACGTTCACTTTCATGAAGCTATTTCCTAATACTTAAGTCAGGCGTCGCCGCGCGGCGATCAACAGGCCGATCATTCGGGGATCAGGGGCGTGCTGAATTCCATGTTCTCCACGATGATGCCGGCCGGGCGCTGGCCGGGCTTGAGCCCCACATAGCGGTCCAGCACGGCGTCGGTCAGGGGGCGTCCGTCGGGCATGGCGAGCCAGAAGCGCAGCAGGTGGCGCATGCGGTCCGGGTCTTCCCAATCCTCATATTCGTCGCGGGCGTGCACGGTCACATGGTTATGGAGGAACAGGATATCGCCCGGTTTGGTGGTCAGGCTGATGCACAATTCATCGGCCAGGGTGTCCATCATGTCGAGGGCTTCTTTCTGGCGCTCGGTAAAGCGCGGCAGTTCCTCGAACCGCTGGGCGGAACGGATGTAGAAATTCTGCCAGCCGACGGACAGATAGCCTTCCGCGAAATGGAACACGGGCAGCTCGAACCAGGGGTCCTTGCCGGGCGGGATTTCGTTGCGCCGGTCGCGGTACCAGGGCTTGATGAGTTCCTCCACCAGATCGGGCCGGCGGCGCAGCATTTCGTTATAGATGGCCACCGTGCTGGCGAGCCGGTTGCCGCCGCCGGTTTTGGCCTGGCGCAGGCACATCAGCACCACCACGTCGCAGCTGTCGGCGTGGAAGTTCAGCTCGGCGCTGGAATGATAGGCGCGGGTCGATGTGCTGGAATTGCGGTCCGAGCCGAGGATGTCATAGACATGGCCCAGCAGATGGCCCTTGTAGTTTTGCGAGACCTGCTCGCCGATGCGCAGCGCCACGCCCCAATAGGCGATGGCGGCCTGTTTGATGTCCCATTTCTCCACCGGCATGCCTTCGATCATGGCCAGGCCCCGGCCCTGGAGCAGCTGCTCCTTGAGGGCGGCCAGCCTGGCATCCAGGTTGGGCAGGGGGAAATCGGCCAGGGTGATATCCTTGATCTCCAGGCCGCGCGCCTCGACACCGGCCAGAGCGGCCTCGATCTCGGCGACATCGGCCCCGGTCAGGGCATATTTCCAGTCGTCGCTGGCTTCCAGATCCTTGCCGGTCCAGTCGGCGGGATCGACCACCGGCTTCATGGGCTCGGCGGGCTCGCGGTTGGGCGACAGTTGAAAGGCGGCATCATCCGGCATTTTGGAAATCCTTTTTTATCCGGCGCATATCATGCGCCCGTCTCCATCACCATGCGATGATACAGCTTAGCGTCGCGTGAGACAAATCGCCGCGCCCCGGCTGGCCCCGGATGGCTAAAGGGGCGTGGGGTCCTCGATCACCGGGTTTGACAGCGTGCCGAGCCCGTCGATTTCCACCTCGCAGACATCGCCGGCCCGCATATGCAGCTGGCCTTCGACCACCACGGGGCCGCGCGGGGTTTCGGGCTTTTCGCCGGGCCGCAGGGGCAGCGCGCCGGGCGAGCCGGACACGATCACGTCGCCGGGCTGCAGGGTATAGCCTTCCGACAGATAGCAGATCAGATGCTGCACATCGAACAGCATGCCGGAGATTTTGGCGCGCTGGCGTTCGATGCCGTTGAGCCTTGTGACCAGGGTGTGGTCGGCCGGGTCGCCGAATTCGTCGGGCGTCACCAGCCACGGGCCGAAACTGCCCGAGCGTTCGAAATTCTTGCCCAGGCCGAACTGCCGGTTCTGGCTCTGATATTCGCGCACCGAGCCTTCGTTGTAGCAGGAATAGCCGGCCACATGGTCGAAGGCGTTCTCGCGCTTGATGTGGCGGCCGGGCTTGCCGATGATCACCGCAAGCTCGCCCTCGTAATCATAGGCCTCGGCGATCTTGAGCCCGGGCGCCCAGAGCGCTTCTTCATGACCGACCTGGCTGATCGGCATGCGCAGGAAGATCTGCGGATATTCGCGCGACGTGGTCAGGCCGGTTTCCTCGATATGGAGCGTGTAGTTCAGCGCCAGCGCCCAGATTGCATGGGGCTCCCGGATCAGCGGATCGAACGTCACGTCGCTGGTCACCATGTCGGCCGGCTTGCCTTCGGCCGCCGCGCGCACCCGGTCGAGCCCAGGATCGATTTCCAGAATGGCCCGCAGATCGTGCGGCAGATCGGGCGCCGCCTTCGACAGCGAAACGAATCCGCCGGGTTCGGACGGGTCATCGACCATCACGCCGACGCCGTGGGTTCCGTTGTGGTTATACGAGATGACTTTCATCTTATTCCCCCTGTTTCAGTTTGGCCGCGATCAATTCGGTAAGGTCCTTCTTCGAGACCTTTCCGAACGGCGACAGCGGAAACACATCCACCAGCTCCAGCCGCTCGGGCAGTTTGAACTTTGCGATGCCCTGATCCAACAGGAATTTGCACAAGTTTTCCAGTGTCGGCGATGCGCCGGGTGCGGGAATCACGTAGGCGCATGTCCGTTCGCCCAAAATCGGGTCCGGCATGGGCACGCAGGCCACGTTGCGCACGGACTCATGGGCCAGCATCAGGTTTTCCACCTCCTCGGCGGAAATCTTTTCGCCGCCCCGGTTGATCAGATCCTTCTTGCGGCCTTCAACCACATAACGGCCCGGGGAATGCTGGCGCATCAGATCGCCGGTCATGAAAAACCCGTCGGCGGTAAAGCTGCGCGCGTTATGGTCGGGCAGGTTCAGATAACCGCGCAGCGTATAGGGGCCGCGGCAGATCATCTCGCCGACCTCGCCGGGCATCACGTCCCTGCCCTCGTCATCGACCAGCCTGATCTCGTCGTCCCGGCACCAGACCGGCCCGGCGACCTCGAACCGGGTGGCCGGCGGATCGTTGATATCGTTCAGCATGACCAGCCCTTCCGCCATGCCGAAGACTTCCTGAACTTTCCCGTTGGGGAATTTCTGTTCGGCCAGGGCGGCGGTTTCCGGCTGCAGGCGCTGGCCGCCCGTATTGACGATGCGCACGGACGACAGATCATATCTGTCGAAATCATCGTCATGCAGCAGCCGGATCAGCGCCGCCGGCACCAGTTCCAGATGGGTGATCCTTTCGCGCTCGATCACCGGCAGGATATCTTCGGGACGGGCCGTCCGCGTGATCACGCCCGCGCCGCCATGGACGAAAACCCCCTGGATGCCGGGTGAGGCCAACGGGAAATTATGGGCAATGGGCAGGCAGACCAGCAGCCGCGTGTCGGCGTTCATATGGTTCGAGCCCGAGCACCCGATGGAATTCAGCACGTAATCATTATGGGTCCGGGGAATGATCTTGGGCACGCCGGTGGTCCCGCCGGAGAGCTGAAACACGGCGGGCTCGTCCGGGTCGATCTCGAGAACATCGAGCACTTCTTTCGGCGGTTCCGGCTCGGTCGCCAGCAGACCGCCGATGGAGATACAGCCGTCATGGACCTCATCGCCCAGGATCAACAGATGGCGCAGGCCGGGGGAGTCCGTCTGAATATCCCGGGCCATGTCGACGAAGCTGAAATCCCCCGCCCGGTCGCCGGCGGCATAACCCACGGCGCCGACAAAATCCACATAATGGCCGATTTCATGGCGGCGATGGGGCGGCAGGGCCAGCAGGGTAATCACGCCGATGCGCTGGAACCCCAGATAGACATAGAGAAATTCCGGCGTGTTGGGCAGCTGCAGAATCACCCGGTCGAGAGGCTTGAAGCCGATCCGGATGAAATGCCGCGCCAGGCGCTCGACCCGGTCATTGAGCTCGCCATAGCTCACATGCTCCTCATCGGCGATGATTGCGGTCCGGTCCCTGTAGCGGGCGCAGCAATCGCGGAAATAATCACCCAACGGCTGGTCGAGCCAATATCCGCTGTCGCGATAGCGCTGAGCCAGATCAGCGGGAAACGGCGTGAAACCGTCGATCATTCAAGCCTCGTTGAAAACGGTCGAAATTACGGGAGGAATTGGTTTGCCGACCACATCTTGGCCACGGGGTTTCCCCCTGTCAATTCGTATGGGCCGCCAACAACACCCTCCCCGCACCGAGGAGGAAGATCGAGAGAGCAGAGTTGCGACCCAATGTCCGGGAACCATCCAGCTTCAGACATACCGAGCGTCGTCGCTGACAGCCGCTTTTGACCCGACTCGGACATTGGGTGCGGATGGACTTCTCGGCTGTTCCCCATACTATCTCGCTCGCCGGTTGCTCTGAAAGTAGACTCATTACATGGCCGAGTTACATGGCCGAGCAACGTGTCCAAAGAAGGCAGGCGACGAACTTCCGGGTTGGGTCAGGTCTGGAAGTTCTGTGGATGGAATCCCTCGATTGGCGAACCTAGCGGAATGGTTTACTATTTATCAATCGGTCCCAACGCTTGATAGCGTTTGACAGCATTTTGTGACTGAACTCCGGGAACCAACAATTTGGCGTCGTCGAAAAAAGCTCGCACTGTAACTCTTTCCGCTTCGGTTCCTGCTGAGGACCTCGAACGACGCCTGGCGGAGGCGACGAAGACCATCGACGAAGGAATGGCGAATGATCGCCGGGCTCTGGACTCCGCCAGTTGCGAACGGCATGTTGCCGATATGAGCACCCCGTCTTCCCTCACCCGGTCTTCCCTCGCCCGGCTGTTCGAGCCGCGCTCCATCGCCGTGGTCGGCGCGTCCGCGTCGCCGGACAAGCCGGGCTGGCACATCGTCAACATGCTGGGCGGCTTTCAGGGCGCGGTCTACCCGGTCAACCCGCGCGCGGCGGAAATCCTGGGCCACAAGGTCTATGGACGGCTGGCCGATATTCCAGAACCGGTCGATCTGGTGGCGCTGGTGGTGCCGCCGGCGGCCTCGGTGGGTTTGCTGCGCGAGGCCGCCGATGCGGGCGCCGGCGCGGCCTTCATGATATCCGGCGGGTTCGGCGAAACCGGCGCGGCGGGGCTTGCCCTGCAGGAGTCCGCCCTGGCCATTTGCCGGGACTCAGGCATGCGCCTGCTGGGCCCCAACACATCGGGGTTCATCGCGCCGGCGCGGGGCGCGTTCTGCACCTTCATGCCCGGCATCGGCGACATGGCGGCGGGCGGCATTTCCATCGCGGCCCAGTCGGGCGGCATCAACATCACCCTGGCGCTGGCCGCCCACCGGGACGGGCACGGCATCCGGCTCGCCGTCGGGCTCGGCAATGCGGCCGATGTGGCCCTGCCGGAAGTGGTCGATTATCTGGCTGATGACGACGGCACGGAGGTGATCGCCCTGCATCTGGAAGGCGTGACCGACGGACGCGCACTCTATGACGCGATCCGCCGGGCGACACGCCGCAAGCCGGTGGTCGCCCTGCCCATCGGGCGCGCCGATCTGGGCGGGTTCGCGGAATCCCATACGGGCAATCTTATGGGCAGCTTCGCGCTGACCCGCAACGCGCTGATCCAGGCCGGCGCGGTGGTGTGCGACGGGCTGACCGAGCTGATCGACGCGGCCCATGCGCTGGCCACATCGCGCCTGCCGCCCAATCCCGATCCGGGGATCGGCATTCTGACCGGCCAGGCAGGGCCCGGTCTGCTGATGACCGATGAATTGCGCCAGGCGGGCATTGCGGTGCCCGACCTGACCGACGCCTCGGTCGCGCGCATCGGAAATTTGCTGCCGCCCATGACCTATCTGAAAAATCCGGTCGATACGGGCCGCCCCGGCGCGACGTTCGCCGATGTGGCCAATGAAGTGGCCGCAGATCCGGCGATCGACGCTCTGATGATCTGGGCGTTGCTGGAGGATGATCTGGTCGATCTGGCGAAACTCGGGCAGGACATCCGGCGCAACCACCACATGGCGGTGGTCATGGGCACGGACAGCACGCCGGAGCTTATCGCGCCAACCATGAACCGCCTGCGCGACGCCCGGATTCCCGGATACCATGCCCCCGACCGGGCGGCCCGGGCCATGCGCGCCCTGGCGCAGGAGTCACGCGCCGCGTGGCGGCGAAGCCGCGACGGGGATCGCGCGGCGGCTACTAACTCGGCAAAGGACGGTTTGGCGGGACCGCTGGATGAAAACGCCGCCAAGGAACTGATCGCCACCATCGGCATTCCCGGGCCGCGCCGCGCGGTCTGCAACAGCCGTCAACGGGCGTCGGACGCCATGCTCGGCTTCGGCGTTCCCGTGGTGGTCAAGATTCTGGATCCGGCGATCACCCACAAGACCGAGCTGGGCGGGGTGCATGTGGGGCTCCAGACCCAGGCGGCGCTGGATTTTGCGCTCGACGCCATCGACGCCATTCCGGGCAATCATGCGGGCCGGAAATATCTGGTCGAGGAAATGGCCCCACCCGGCGTGGAAATCATCATCGGCGCCACCAATGACGCGCGCTTCGGCCCGACGGTATTGCTCGGGCTGGGCGGCACGGCGGCGGAAGCCATGGGCGATGTGACCATGCGGCTCGCGCCGCTGGGCTGGCATGAGGCGGCGTCCATGATCAATGATCTGCGGGGCCGTGATTTGCTGGAGGGCTGGCGCGGTGCGCCAACCGTGGACCGCAAGGCGATCTGCGCGGCCCTGGTCGCAATCGGTGACCTGATGGCGCGCCACGGGGAGATAAAGGAGCTGGATCTGAACCCCGTCCGGGTTTACCCGGACGGATTGCTGGCGCTGGACGCGCTGATCGTGATTTAGCGGCTCGCCTTCCCGGACCGGCCATTCAGCGGACGCGATTCTTCGTTCACCCGCTTCACATCTTCGGCGGCTTTAACCAACGCCTTCGCGATGAAGTCCAGATCATCCCGGCCCAGTCGAGCCGGCAGGCGGACGTCGCACGCCCGCATCAACATGGCTCGGGTCTGGGTCAGGTCCGATTGGGGCCCGATGAAGCGCCAGTTCCAAAACGCACGGGCATTGTCCTCGGAAAGGCCGAATATCTGTACCGAAACCCCCCGTTCGTTCGCCGATTGCTGAAAGGACATGGCCTCCTCGTCGGAATGGAAGCCACGGAGATTGAACTGAATCGAGTCGGGGGCCCGTAGTTCCTGATCCAACGACGCCGGAACAGACAGCCACTCCGACATATTCAGGAGCGCGGCAACATAGTCATGGTTGGCCCGGCCGTCATGAACCCGTCGCGGCACTTCCGGAACTTGCGAACGCACGATCGCGGCCGAAAGATTATTCATCCGCATGTTGTAAAGCGGCAACTTGTTTTGCCAAAAGTGAAACCGGTCCTGTGCGACCGGATGTTTTTTCCAATTATGTTCATAGGCGCCCGACATGATGACCGCCCGGGCAATGATATCCGGATCATGGGTAATCAGCATTCCGCCTTCGCCGGCATTCATCAGCTTGAACGATTGGAACGAAAAACAGCCGATCTTGCCTATTGTTCCGATTTTCCGATCGGACCACAATGTGCCGAGGGAGTGCGCCGCATCCTCGATCACCGGAATGTTCCGTGCGTCACAAAGACGCATGATCGCATCCATGTCGGAAGTATGGCCACGCATATGGCTGATGACCACAGCCTTCGGCCCGTCCGAAAGTTTAGCTTCGAAATCGTTCAGGTCGATCCGGTAGTTCTCCGCGACCTCGACGAGGATCGGCTCACCGCCGGCATGGATGATTGCGGAAGGCACAGCGGCAAACGTGAATGCCGGGACAAGCACTTTGTCACCGGGCGCTATATCGATCGCCTTCAGGGACAGGAACAGTGCGGACGAGCAGGAATTCACCGCCAAAGCATAGGGAGCGCCCATGAACTCGGCGAACTCGCGTTCCAGCTTGGCGACGGACGACTCCGAGTCCGCCCGGTATCGAAATAGATCGCCGCTCGCGAGGAGCGCATCAATCTCCGATCGCGCCGCCTCCGGGATCGCTTCAGCATCATAGACATTGGGGGCGTTCGCTGGCGTCGGCATCTTGTCGTATACGATGGTGTCGGCTAACAGCTCCTGTAAGTCTCGCGCATCCTGACTCGGCTGCACGGGCGTGCGGGTTCTCGCATGTTCTTTTTGGGTCGAATGGCCTGGCCTGGGTCTTTGATTTGATTTGTGCATGGCTTGTGCCCTAAAAACTGCGGAACTGAACGTTGAACAGGAAACCCAGGAGGGAATTGGAACAGCTATCGCCAGTCAGAGTTTCGTATATCCACAAGCTCGAAAAAAATCACAGACCTCATCTGTGAGGAAGCCCCTCCCGCTGGCGAGTTGGGGCAAGTCGAAGCCGCCACCCGTGTTGATTTCAATAAGAACAGGCCCGTCCCGGGTGATGGCGATATCCATCGACTGATAGCGGACGGAATGGAAAATCGGTGCGCAGCGATGAGCCAAATCCAGAACCTGATCCCACATGGGGACGACTTGGCCCAGCAGGGGTTCACCGGTTTCCGGATGCACTTCATGATCTGTGGTTCCCAGGGCATCCTTGGACCGTGCGCCCTGAATTTTACCACTTTGAGTATCGAGATCGCAGGCGAGGTTGCCCGGACGCCAGAAACTGTCAGCCAGGTTCTCGCGCGACGGCAGCTTTAGAACGGCGAAGGGAATCTTGACGCCTGTTTCGTCGAGCAGGATACAAACGCGCACGGTGGCCAGGTTATCGGCATAAGGATCAAAGAAACTGTGATTGGTCACCTGCCGCTGAAGCAGATAGGGTGTTTCTCCGACGAACTGGTCCATGAATGTGTCGTATGAAATCTGATCGTGCCCCTTCAGCTTCATTGAATTTTCATCGGCATCCTCGATCAGAAAGACGCCAAAGCTGCAGATACCGCGGTTCTCCTTACCGAACAGATCCACGCCATCCTCGGAGGTCGCGAAGTCGCGAAACTGCTCAGCCGTCGAAATTTTGTGGGTCCCGGGATAGCTTCGGTCACTCTTGTCGATCACGGCCAAGGTTTCGGGGATGCGGACCCCCGAGCCAGCGAGAATGTGCGAGCACAGCCATTTATCCTCGGTCGTCGCTTGCCAGGTCATATCGCAGCATATATGCGTAATCGGCCAGTGCCGCTTATTGGCAATAAACTGAGATTGCTCGTCCGAACTGTGGCGGGTCGTATCATAGACGCCGTACTGGACATACTCCTCCAGTGTCAGCTTGCCGCGGCCACGGCTCAAACGGAAATATTCCCGCGCCAGCTCCATCGGGCGCCGCCCACTTTTCATTTGGGCGTGGCGGAGATAATCGAGCATCGACGGCTTCGCCTGGTCACGATCCACTTTGTCGCGGGTAACAGCATGATCAACATCAATGCGTGGGTCCGCTTGTTCGATGACCGCTGTTTCGTCGTGATCGACCACGCCGGCATCGCGGCTGTCCCGCGCCGCCGGGGCGTGAAAATCGCGTGTATCGGAGATATTCGCAGTCATGGAACGACCCAATTCATGGTTCGGATTCAACACCTTGTTTAAGCCTGCACCGTCGACGTGCGGCCGGAGGTGTGGCTCCGTACCATTCTTGCGAGCGTCCCCTTAACAAATGGTGAAATAGGCGGTCCGAGCACCTTTCGGCGCATCATTGCCAGGGATCCAGACATCCCCGCCCGCCAGGCTGTGAGGTAATGGTGACAACCTCTCAGCCTGAACGTCTTTATTCATTGAAAGACATGCCGGGGCTATGTTGGCGCCGACACGCGGCGCATTTGGCGCAAATTACGCGACGACGTATTTGTCGCGCTTTACGCCGTCCATGTTCTTGCCTTCGACGCGGATCAGGCAGGTATCGTTTTCCCGCATGGGCGAATGCAGATCGCCTTCCTGATAGACGTGGGCCACACCGGGCGTCAAGTCGTAGGATTTGACTTTTTCGACCTTGCCCGGCTTATCGCCCTCGGGTGCCTGAACCTTGCGCCAATCGGTCATTTCGGTGGTGCCGACGGCCTGGCCATAGATCGCCCAGGTTGATTCATGATCATGGGGGTTGCTGGATTTGGCGCCCTTATAGACATGGGCAAAAATGCAGAACCCGAAATCGGGATCCTGATAAATGGCTTTACGCTCGGTGGTGTTCTCCGGCGGGAACTGGCTGGCCACGAAGTCGGCGTCGCCGCAGGCGCGCTCAATGCACTGGCGCACGATTTCACG
>CALGIA010000280.1 GCA_937916005.1 uncultured Rhodospirillaceae bacterium | reverse complement strand
CGGGCATTGGGACATCGCAGCGCCCTGGTGCTTAAAAACCACGGCTTGCTGACCGTGGGACGGTCGATCCCGGAAGCCGTCGTACTGGCCGACACCATGGAAACCCAGGCCGAGATCCAGCTTCTCGCCATGGCGGCGGGGACGCTCGACCTGCCGTCTCTTGAGGGCCGCGAGAGATCCAAAAATTATCTACGTTCGGACAAGATGATCGGGCGGGCCTGGACGACCATGATGCGGCAGCTCGCGCGGGAACGCCCCGAAGTCCTGGAAATGTAGTCAGGAAAAGATAGCAGGTTTTCTATTCGTCGACGCGCAAGTGGTAATCGCCCATATGCTTGAAATAGGGCACCGGTTGATCCGGCGTGCGCGGCAGCGGGTCGGACAGCAATTCCTCGATCAGCAACAGCACCCACTGGGTAATCCCGGCCAGTTCCAGTTCCCGCGCTTCCTCGATGGGAAACCAGCGCTGGCCCAATAGCTCGCCACTGCCGGCCAGATTGCCTTCCACATGACAGGAATCGATCATGAAAAACCGGGCATTGAACCGCATGGGACGATGGGCCGGCGTGACCGCACGGGCGATATAGACCAGATTATCGAGCGCCGGGGCCATGCCGGTGGCAAAGAAATCCTTCCAATCGGCGGGTACGGGACGACCGGGCCGGGGGTCTTTGGCCCCAATAATCAAACCGGATTCCTCGAAAGTTTCGCGCACGGCCGCAACCGCCACGGCGCGGGCGCGGGCGGCGGTCAGCTTGCGTTGCAGTTGGTTATCCACATGGGCGGGCATGGGGGCCGCGATCCGGATCCGGCTGTCGCCCGGATCGATGCGCCCACCGGGGAACACATAGCGTTTGGGCATGAATTTATGGCGGGAGTTCCGTTCCCCCATCAGAACATGGACCTTTCCGCCAACTCGCTCATAGATCATCAGGGTCGACGCCTCTTTCGGGCGGACGGCTGGCGTACCAGGTTTTTTGCTGGGAAACGGCGGAGGGGTGCTGTTCATGAAATACTATAGTCGCTGAAGATTTATACGCATTGGATGCATTATAGCCTGTCTTGTCATGATGCGTCAGCCCACCACGGACCAATCATCGGACCGGCGCAGAATCGCCTTCCGCAAGGCGGCCAGATCCCTTGAGCCGGTACAGAAAGCCGCGATTTTCAGTTCCGTCACCAGCGCGTTCAATCTGGCCGCAACGGAACCTCCCGGATCGGCGGCAGCCCCCAGCATCGGTTGTGCGACGCCAGCCAATGCCGCCCCCAGGCGTACCGCCTTGGCCACATCTATGCCATCCCGCACGCCACCGCTGGCGAATAGGGGCAAATCACCCACCGTGCGGCGGATTTCGGTCAGCGCAAGCGCGGTCGGAATTCCCCATCCGGCAAAACTATGGGCCACGTCACGGGTTGCGGCGTCGGGCTGCCGATGGGCTTCGACCTCGCTCCAGCTCGTCCCGCCCGCCCCGGCCACATCGATTGCGGCCACGCCGCAATCGGACAATCGACGGGCGACGGACGCGCTGATCCCGTTTCCGACTTCCTTCACCGCCACGGGAACC
>CALGIA010000279.1 GCA_937916005.1 uncultured Rhodospirillaceae bacterium | reverse complement strand
CTTTGTCGGTGATCGGACCGTGACCCGGCACCACCGTTTCCACGTCCCAGCCGAGGATGCGGTCACAGGCGGCGATCCAGCTATCGACCGGTCCCGCCCACATGACCGGGTGGCCGCCGACGAAGACGACATCGCCGGTGAAGACGGTTTTGTCCGCCGGGACATGAACCAGCACGTCGCCGCCGGTATGCGCCGGCCCCACATTGACCAGCTCGACCCGCTTGTCGCCGACGGCGAGCGTCAATTCATTTTCAAATGTCCGGGTCGGCAATGTGTTGACGATGCCCTCGAAATCGAACTTTCGACCCATGAGATCGTAGATCAACGCACCGCTTTCGCCATAATCGCGCCAGTTCCGCACCCGTTTGATGAACGCGTTGGGCGGCCGCCGCTCCATCTCCTCCCGGCAGGCTCGCGATGACAGGATCTGTGCGCCGTCGACCAACTGGTTGCCGAAGGTGTGGTCGCCGTTGGAATGGGTGTTGACCAGCGTATCAATTGCCCTGGCGGCCGGCGCGGCATCGCGCATCGTCGCCAGCATTTCGCTGGTCAGAGGCAGATCGAACAGCGTGTCGACCAGCAGCGTCGCATCTCCGTCAACGATAAGCCCCGCATTGCTCCATCCCCAGCTTCCGTCGGGCAGCAAATATGCCCAGCAACCGTTGCCCAGGTCATGGAGACCTTTGCTGTAGTTCGATTTTCGCATTCGTCACATTGACCACTGTCGTGAATTTCAGGATACTGCCGCCGTCCCCACCCTACCTTAGCCTATCCCGCATGAGTACACAGAATGTCGGCCAACCAGCGCCCCGGAAAACAGGTCAGATGACGTCCCATATTTTGTCGTTATTGAATAGTGGAACGCTTGCTGAATTTCACCGGCAGGGTCATTGGCGGGACGAAACCATATACGCGATCGCGCGAAGACATGCGGACCGGTCCCCTGATGGCTATGCGCTGCGCGATCAGGCGCGGCGGCTGACGTGGCGTGGCCTGATTGAAGCGGTCGATTCCTTTGCCGCCGATATGGCCGGTCGCGGCCTGGTCAGTGGGCAGCGCGTCGCATTCTGGATGCCGGACCGCATGGAATCCGTTGTCGCCCTGCTGGCCTGTTCGCGCAACGGCCTGGTTTGCTGTCCGTCGCCGCACCGCAACCATACGGCCGCCCAAGTGGTGACCCTGCTGGAGCGCATGCGCGCCTCGGTCCTGATCTATCAAAAAGGGTTCGGCGCCGATGGCGGCCAAATAGATATAGAGGCGGAAATCGGGCATCTCGGTTCGATGCGCCATGTCTATCGTCTCATGCCCCTCCAGCCCGGTGATATGACGACGCCATTCGAGACTGTCCTGAACACGGCGGCGGATAAATCCGGTTGCCCCGCGCCGGTGAGCAACCCCGACAATGTGATCTATATGGCCTTTACCTCCGGCTCCACGGGCGTGCCCAAGGGGGTCATGCACAGCGACAATACGCTGCTGGTAACGGCGCGCGGCATCTCGACCGACTGGCATATCGGAATCGACTCGGTGGTCTATTCGCTGAGCCCCTTCAGCCACAATCTCGGCATTGGGTCCTTGCTGACGGCAATATATGGCGGCGCGGAATATGTGATTCACGATATTACGCGCGGCGACAGCCTGGCCGACCGGTTGCTGGCGACGGATACCAGCTATCTGGTCGGCGTACCGACCCACGCCATCGATCTGCTGGCCGAATTGCGCGCCCGCAATCTGCCGGACCTGGGCCGCCTCACGGGCTTCCGGATCTCCGGGGCGGCGGTCCCCGGCCAGGTGATCGCGGATCTGCGTCCCTTCGGGATCGAAGCGCAGAGCGGTTACGGAATGACGGAAACCAACGGGCATCAATATACGCTGCCGGGAGACGATTTGGCGCTGATCATGGACTCATCGGGGAAAGCCTGCCCGGGATACGAAATCCGCATATTCGACGAAGAAGATCACAACGTCGAAGTTCCCATCGGACAAATCGGACAGCTGGGCGGGCGCGGCGCCAGCCTGATGCTGGGTTATTTCGACGATCAGATTGCCACCGAATCCTGTTTCAATGACATCGGCTGGTTCATGACCGGAGACCTTGGCTGGGTTGACGAATACGGCTATCTCCGGCTGACCGGTCGGAAGAAGGAAGTCATCATTCGCGGTGGGCACAACATAAACCCGGCGCGGATCGAGGAACTGGCGACGCTACATGACAAAGTGGAGCGCGCCGCCGTTATATCCATACCCGATCCGCGCCTGGGGGAGCGGGTTTGTCTGGCCATTATGTTTCGCGCCGACGCGGCCGTGCCGGTTGGACAAATCCTTGATCATCTGTCGGAATCCGGCCTGTCCCGATATGACATGCCGGAATATTTTCTTGAGCTTCCCGAAATCCCCTTGATGAGCAACGGCAAGATCCAGAAACTCGATATCGTGAATTGGATCAGAAACGGGGACGTGGAGCCGGTCGCCATCCGGCCAGATCAATCGTCTTAGGATCAATCGGCTTAAAACAGGGAGAACGAAACAGTGCGTGCCGTTGTCATCGATGAATTCGGGCCGTTGGAACAGGCGATGATCCGCGAGACGCCCGACCCCGTACCTGCCCCAAATGAGCTTCTGGTCGAGATCCATGCCACGGCGGCGAACTATGTCGATACCCTGTTGATCGGCGGAAAGCATCAATCGCGGCTGTCGCTGCCCTATATCCCCGGCAAGGGGCCGGCGGGCATCGTCCGGGGGATGGGCGACGATGTGGACGGTTTCGCCATCGGGGACCGAGTGGTCGCCATGTGCGAACCGGGCGGGGGTTACGCCGAACAGATTGCCGTGCCCGCAACCCAATGCCATCTTCTGCCACCCTCAATGTCGTTCGTCGATGCCGCGTCCATGGCGCTGATATATGACACGGCCTGGTTTTCACTGTGCGAACGGGGCCGCTATCAACCCGGGGAGACCGTGCTGGTGCTCGGCGCATCCGGGGGAGTAGGGCTTGCCGCGATACAGCTTGCCAAGGCGCTCGGTGCCCATGTTCTGGCGGGGGTTTCCAACCCGGAGAAATTCGACCTCGCCATCGAGGCCGGCGCCGATGCGATCATCGATCTCGGCCGCCCGGATCTCCATGACAGCCTTCGCGCGCAGGTCCATGCGGTTACCGACGGGCGCGGCGCGGACATCGTTATCGATCCGCTTGGGGACGTCATATTCGATGCGGCCATCCGGGCGCTGGCCTGGTGCGGCCGGCTGGTGGTGATCGGTTTCGCCGCCGGGCGTATTCCGACAATCAAGGCGAACTACCTTCTGGTCAGGAATATTGATGTCTGCGGTCTGCAGATCGGCGATTACCGCAAGCGGCGACCGGATATTACCGCAAAATGCTTCGACGAACTGTATGCCCTTTATGAAGCCGGCAAAATAAAGCCGCCGCCCACCACAATCCTTCCCATCGGACAATGTGTTGACGCCCTGCGCGCCATACAGGACCGCACGGCCCGGGGACGTATCGTCCTGCTGCAGGACCGGGCTCAGGAAAACTTGAAATGACCGACCCGGCTATTGAGACCTGTGATGTTCTGGTCATTGGCGGCGGGGGCTCCGGCCTGGCGGCCGCTATCGAGGCGGCGGATAATGGCGCCAAAGTCATCCTGATTGAAAAGAATGCGGAGCTCGGCGGCACGACCGCCTGGTCGATCGGATCCTTCACGGCCACCAACACGCCCCAGCAGCTCGCCCGGGGGATCAAAGACAGCCCCGACGAGCATTTTGAGGACATGATAAAATTTTCCGGTCCTCAGGCGGATCGGGATAATCCCATATTGCGCAGGCTGTTTGTCGATAATGCGGAAGACACGTTGCGCTGGCTGATGGCGCTGGGCGTCGAATTCTTCGGCCCCATGCCGGAGCCGCCCCATCGCAAGCCGCGCATGCACAATGTGCTGCCCAACTCGCGCGCCTATATCCGCCAGCTCGGTCTCCGGGCCGATAAAATCGGGGTCTCCATAAGGCAAAGCACGAAGGCCCGGCGCTTCATGCTGGATGGCGACCGGGTTACGGGCGCGGCCTGCATCACCGACAATGGCGAGGAACAGGAATTCCAGGCCAACGTTGTGGTGCTGGCCAGCGGCGATTACGCCGCCAGTCCCGAGCTCAAGGCCCGCTTCATTTCGCCGGAAGTAGCCCTGGTCGACGCCATGAACCCGACGGCCACCGGTGACGGCCACGAGATGGCGTTTCCCCTGGGTGCCCATGTCCTGAATGGCGACGTGCTGTCCGGCCCTACCTTGCGCTTCGTGCCGCCGCCACGGGAGTCCCTTGAACGCCTGCTGCCGCCGTCGCGCCTGTTGGGAAAGATCATGCGCCTTTCCCTCCAATATCTACCCGACCGCCTGTTGCGGCCCTTTGTGCTTGGTTTCACGACGACCTCCATGGCGCCCGAACTGTCCTTGTTCGCCAAGGGCGCAGTGCTGGTCAACAAGCTTGGGCAGCGCATCACCGGCGCGCCGGCGACGCTCGGGCTTTCCATAGCGTCCGAGCCCGACAAGATCGGATACGTGATCATGGACAACACGCTGGCGGAAACATTCTCCGCCTGGCCGAATTTTATCGCGACGGCGCCCGGCGTGTCCTATGCCTATTTCGACGATTTTCGCCGCACCCGGTCCGACCTTTTTCACAGGGCCGGCACCCTGGCGGAACTGGCGGAAAAACTTTCCATGGACCCAAAAACCCTGCAGGACGCCGTGCAGGACCATGGAGGCGATCAGTCGACAACCTTGGCCACGCCGCCGTTTTACGCGCTGGGTCCGGCCAAGAGTTACGTGGTGCTGACCGATGGCGGCCTGGCCGTGAACGAACAATTGCAGGTTCTGGGCGACGGCGACCGGCCTATCGCCGGGCTGTATGCCTGCGGCTCCGTGGGACAGGGCGGCCTCATGCTCAAGGGTCACGGCCATCATATCGGATGGGCCTTCACGTCGGGCCGGATTGCCGGGCGTCATGCCGCCGCAGAGTCCGCCCGGGAGTCCGCACTTAGGTGACCAATTATGATACCTGTAATGACGAATGGGTGAGGAGCAGGTAATCGTGCCGAAAAAATCCCGGCTGCAGGGGGATTTCGATCAGGGACTCGCATTTTATCAGGCCGGAAAATTCGAACGGGCCCGGGAAATCTGCCGGAAAATCCTTAAACGCCAGCCAGATCACTTTGACGCCCTGCATCTGCTTGGGGTGATCGCGTTGCAGACCGGCCATATGCAGCGCGCCGTCGCGTTCCTGGAAAAAGCGGTTGCGATCAATCCCGGGATATCGGAGGCCTACAGCAATCTGGGCCATGGGTTATGCGGTCTGAATCGTTTCGACGAGGCCATTGCCTGCTACGACAAGGCAATCGCGCTCAACCCCGATCAGGCTTATTTGAGCTTCAATCGCGGGAACGCGCTGCGTGGCCTGGGGCGTCACGAAGCGGCGATTGCGAGCTACGACCGGGCGATCATCCTGAGATCGGACTATGCGGAAGCGTACAACAATCGTGGTATTGCCTTACGCGCCTTGAAGCAATACGAAGCCGCCCTGCTCAGCTGCGACAGAGCGATCGCCCTGAAACCGGATTACGTGGAAGCATACAGCAATCTGGGAAACGCATTCTGTGATCTGAAGCGCCACGATGAAGGGATTGCCAGCTATCACAAGGCAATCGCGCTGAAACCGGATTACGCCGAAGCCTATGGCAATTTGGGAAACGCACTATCTGATCTGAACCGTCACGATGAAGGGATTGCCAGCTATCACAAGGCGATCGCGCTGAAACCGGATTACGCCGAGGCATGGATCAATCTCGGCACGATTGTCCAGTCACTGGGCAAACTGGATGAGGCTGCTGAATGTTATCGAAAAGCCCTGGCCATTGAGCCCGATTTAACCGAAGCCCATCGGCACATCGCAGGCCTCAAAAAATTTACCGGGCGCGATCACGATTTCAAGGCGATGGAAGCGGCATGGGCCCGGCCCGACCTGAGCGAAGATCAAAGAATGCATCTGGCGTTTGGCCTGGGAAAAGCGTCGGAGGATTTGCAGCAATATGAAGCAGCCTTTGAATTTTTCGCAACGGGCAACGCCATCAAACGCACCGGCTACGACTTTTCGATCAAGGAGGTGGAGACCCAATTCAATGATCTGAAAGGCCTGTTTACCAAAAAACTGTTCAGCGATCATCCCGCGTCGGGAACGTCCGATGAGACGCCGATCTTCATCCTGGGAATGCCGCGGTCGGGCACGTCGCTGGTGGAGCAGATATTGGCGAGCCACCCCCAAATCCATGGCGCGGGTGAACTGGATGATCTGATTCGAACCATCGAAGCCGATTTCGGCAAGACCGGCGATGCGGCGTTCGCGGACAGGATCAAAGGGGCGGACACCGGCGGGTTTTCCAGGGCCGGTGACAAATACGTCAAGAAGATCAGAAAACAGGCGGGCGACGCGAAATTCGTAACGGATAAGATGCCGCAGAATTTCCGCTGGATCGGAATGATCAAGCTGATGCTGCCCAATGCAAGGATCATCCATTGCCGTCGGGATCCGATGGACACATGTCTATCGATTTTCAAGAATTTTTTCGCCGTGGACGGCCACTACTACGCCTATGAGCTGGGCGAACTGGGCCGGTATTACAGCCTG
>CALGIA010000278.1 GCA_937916005.1 uncultured Rhodospirillaceae bacterium | reverse complement strand
TCCATCACGCATCACCGCCTCGTGTCTGCCGTCAGCGCCTATGGGACGGAACATCGGGGAAGGCGCTGACCAGGTGTCTGCCTGCCGCCCTAATCATAAATTCGGACTCAACAGACGATCCACCGAAAGGCCAATTCCCAGTAGACGCTTGTCGGCCATGTTTTCGCCCATCAGCATGAATCCAACGGGGGCCGCTCCCGCATCATGGCACGGCACGGTCAGCGAGCACCGGTCGAGCAGATTGCCGATGCTGGTGTTGCGGATCACGATGATATGGGGGTCCCGTTCGGCGGCGTCGCTGCCCTTGAACCGGGCGATGGGCGGCGCGATCACCGGGATGGTGGGCATGATGATCGCATCATAGCCGGCGGTAATGCGCCCGGCCCGTTCAGTCAGGCTTTGCTTGAATTGCAGCACGTCGTAGTAATCCGGTCCGCTGAGCTTGCCGCCGGCGAGCAGACGCTCGGCAATTCTCGGGTCCATCTGGTCGAACATGTTTTCCAGCCGGTCCCGGTGAATGGCGTAGCCCTCGACCATGGACGGAAACCGGACCTGCCCGACCGACGTTAATTCACCCAGTTCGGGCAGCGCTACGTCTTCGATCCGCACCCCGGCCCGCGACAGTCTGTCGACGGCGCGCTCGAAAGCCGCCGCGACCTCCGGATCAAGATTATCGGTCACCAGGGTATCGGGAATCCCGAAGCGCAAACCGTCCAGCGGCACGGCATCCGGCAAGACCGGGTCTTCACCGGCGAATATGGCATCCACAATGGCGCAACATGCGATGGTGGGCGCCAGCGGCCCGACCGAATCCAGCGTGGTCGACAGGGGAAACACACCATCAAGCGGCACGCGCCTTGCGGTCGGTTTGAAACCGGCCAGGCCGCAAAAGGCGGCGGGAATGCGCACGGACCCCGCCGTGTCCGTGCCGACGGCGGCGGCGGCCATGCCGTCGGTGACGGAAACCGCCGCGCCGGCGGACGATCCGCCCGGCACCCGGCCGGTGTCACGGTCCCAGGCGTTCCGGCAATCGCCATAGTGGGGGTTGAGCCCGAGCCCGCCACAGGCGAATTCGGTCATGTTGGTGGTGCCCATGATCACCGCGCCGGCGGCGCGCAGCCGGGCGACGATGGCCGCATCCCGCATGGCGGGTGGCGCGTTGCGCCGGACCACGGAGCCCGCAAGGGTGGTGACCCCGGCCACATCGCAGAGATCTTTTATGGACACCGGGATACCGGCCAGGGGCGACGGAACCACGCCCGCGCCGCGCAGCCGGTCGCTGGCATCGGCTTCGGCCAGGGCGGAATCGCGGAACACCCGGATGAAGGCCCGGGGACCTTCCCCGTTGGGATCCTCGATGCGGGCCAGGGCTTCTTCGGTCAGGGCGCGGCTCGTGGCGGCGCCGCGTGCCAGGTCATCGGAGATCTGAGCGATCGGTTTCATGGGCGTCTCCTGAATTCAGTCGGTGCGGTCGACGTTATCGTAAAGTCTTTCACGCAGGGCGGCGCGATCGATCTGGTGAACGCTGCCCGAGCCCGCCAGATCGAGAGCATGGGCGGCGGCGGCCCCGGTGGCGATGCACGGACCCATCACGCGAACGCTCGACAAGGCGGACACGTCGGCATCTATGCAGCGCCCGACGGCCAGAAGATTATCCGCATCCGGCGGCGTCAGGCAGCCGAGGGGAACGTAATGGACGTGATCATGAGCAAAGGATTCCCAGACGATGGAGTCGGGCTTGTCATGCAGCTCGATGGCCCAGGCGCAGCGCGCCACGGCATCGTCGAATTTCTTTCCGGCCCGCACCTCGTCGACCGTCAGATGATGGGCGCCGACAATCCAGCGGGTCTGGCGGATGCCGGGAAACCCATAGGCCCGCACCCGGGCGTCGCCAAAGGCCGCCGGATATTCCGCCTTCAGGAAATCCACCACCTTGTCGGTCTGGGCCTTGCCTTCCAGCGCGCGGGCCGAGGCCGCGACCGGCTCGAGCGGGGTTTCAACATGGGTCATATTGATCAGCGCGATGCCGCGTCCGGAAAACAGAAAGGAAAAGCCGTCGACCCGCACCATGCCGTACTCCCGGCCCTTTTCGCCGAGCCGGGCGGTCATGGCCTCTCGCGGAGGATGATGGTCCTCATTGACGCCTTCCAGAACCAGCATCTGGGTGCCGTAGACCGGTCCGTCTTCGGGCTCGCGGCATGGCAGCCCGGCAAGCCAGGCCAGCGCCGCATCGCCGGTGGCGTCGATAAAACCCTCGGCCTCAATGGTGACATCCCCATAGCGGGTCGCGATATCCAGTTCCGTGATGCGGCGGCCGTCGCGCCCGGCGCGGCGCAGCACCCCGCCCAGGATCACCGTGACCCCTTCCCTGTACACCGCATCCTCGACCCAGCGGGACAGGGCGACTTCGTCATACATCACGGTGGTCCAGTCGCCGCCCCAGCGGTAATTCAGCGCTTCCCTGGCCGCGAGATCGCGGAGAATGTCGTCGGCAATGCCATGGGTGAACTGATAGGGGTCGGGACCGTTGGAGAACAGTCCGCAGAATGTTCCGATCAGCGAGTTCACCGCCTGGCCGCCTAGGGCGGGCAATCCGTCGACCAGAACCACCTTGCGGCCAAGCCGGGCGGCCTCGACCGCCGCCGATATGCCGGAGATCCCCGCGCCCACAACACAGATATCGGCCTGGAGCCGCTGGGTTTGCGGCGCGCCATCGCGCTGCACGATACGTGTCGCGGTTTTTAAATTCATGAACGCTTTCCCTAATGACTTTCGATCATTCTACACATAAATACAAAGTCGAACTCAATGGCGGCGCGAGGACTATGCTAGATTGGCGCCGCTGGCTGACTTCCAAGGGAACAAGTTATGGAAAAATCTGCGACTGAAATGGCCGACACCGCGATTGAACTGATCACGTCATACGGGCTCGACATTGTCGGCGCCCTGGTCATTCTGATCGCCGGCTGGATTGCGGCGCGCTGGGTCGAACGCATGGTGCGGCGCGGCCTGTCCAAAACCGGCAGGATCGATGCAACCCTGCATCCATTCTTCGGCGATATGGCGCGCTGGACAGTTTTGATCTTCACCGGCTTCGCGGTGCTGTCCCAGTTCGGCATCCAGACCGCCAGCGTTCTCACCGTCTTCGGCGCCGGCGCGCTGGCCATCGGCCTCGCCCTTCAGGGCACCCTGTCGAACGTGGCCGCCGGGGTGATGCTGCTGATATTCCGGCCCTTCAAGATCGACGATTTCGTTCAAACCGCAGGCCATGCGGGAACGGTGCGCGCCATCAACCTGTTCGTCACCGAGCTCGCCACGCCCGACAATGTCCAGATCCTGGTTCCCAACGCCCAGGTCTGGGGTCAGGCGGTCACCAATTTCAGCGGCAATCCGACCCGGCGGGTCGAAATCGTCATGGGCATCGCCTATGGCGACGATATCGGCCAGGCGATTTCATCCTGCGAAGCCGTCATTGGGGCGGATCAGCGTATTCTGAAAGACCCCCAATCGAGCGTAACCGTCGGTGAGCTGGCCAACAGTTCGGTCAATCTTCTGGTCCGGTTCTGGTGCCAGGGCGGCGATTACTGGCCGTTGCGGTTCGACATGACCCGCGCGCTGAAGGAACGGTTCGACGCGGATGGGCTTACAATTCCGTTCCCGCAGCGCGACGTGCATCTGCATCAATCCCGGGATTGATAACCCGGATTAACGCCCGAACAGCTTCTTCAAGGCGTCACCCGGATCGGGCAGCTTGGGCTGAGGCGAGGAAGAGCTTTTCGAGTCATCCGAAAGCCCGGGCACCAGATTCTTGAGCGACCCGATCGCCTTGACCGGATCCTTGGCGACATTTCCGATCATGCCGGCGAGGTCGGGGGCAAAGCTGATATCGTCCCACGGACCATCCACGAGCACGGGAACCGTAACGCCCCGGACATCGGCTTCCCCCCCCTGACCCGAAATTGACGCGACGACCTTGGGCTCGAACCTGTAATTCAGGGTCCGCTTGGGAAGATCGATCTTGCCCTTGCCCATCAGGCGCAACAGCGGGGATTTCAGCAGCAGGTCATTATTGGTGAGGACACCCCTGGTAATGCTGAAGGTGCCGCCGAGTTCCGCGAAATCCGTCTTCTGGGTCTCGCTTGCGCTGGAATCCAGGAATGCGCTGGCGACATTACGCGCCATGGCGGCCAGGTTGATGCCGCGAATGGCCCCGTTGAGAAACTTGACCTTGCCCGCGCCGCCAAGCGCCGACACCAGATCCCGTTGTGACCGCCCGCGCGTGGTGATGGACATATCCGCATTGGCCGCGCCTTCGATCCGATCGAAATCCATGGCGTCGCCCATGAACGGCCGGGCCTGAAAATTGGCCAGATCGAAATTCAGGGAGATCTGTGAAATCCTGGCCGCGCCATTGGCCATCAGCCTGGCCTTGCCGGTCCCCCCATAGAGCGCCATCCGGGTCAGATCGGTCACCAGCACGCCGTCTTTCAGGGACAGTTTGAGATTGGCCGCGCCGATCTTGATCTTGCGCACCAGAATGCCGGCGACGGAAAGATCAAACTGCGCGTCCGCGGCCCTGAGCCCGCTGAGATCGATGGGGTCGTCGCTCCAATCCGAAGCCCCAGGGGATTTTCCGCCCTTGGCCGTTCCGCCAACTGGTTTTGGTGCGGCCTGAGGGGCCGCGG
>CALGIA010000277.1 GCA_937916005.1 uncultured Rhodospirillaceae bacterium | reverse complement strand
GTTTGACGTCCCGCGCCGGTATGCCTTCCTGCAGCACGACCATACAGCGCCCGATCATGTCCTTCATCTCGATCGCGTCCGTGTCGCCGCCCTTGGCCTTTTTTTCCAGGGGCTTCAGACGGCGCTCCAGGCTTTCCAGATCGGCCAGCATCAATTCGGTTTCGATGATTTCCACATCCGAGATCGGATCGAGCGGGCCGTCATGGGCGACTTCGGTGCCGTCGAAACAGCGCACCACATGCGCGATGGCGTCGACTTCGCGGATATTGGCCAGGAACTGATTGCCGAGTCCTTCGCCGGTGCTGGCGCCCGCGACCAGCCCGGCAATATCAACGAAATCGAGCTGGGCCGGGGTCACCTTTACCGATTTGTTGAGAACCGAAAGGATATCAAGCCGCGGTTCGGGGACGGATACGCGACCGATATTCGGCTCAATCGTGCAGAACGGATAATTCGCCGCTTCCGCGGCAGCCGTCGCGGTCAGCGCGTTGAAAAGCGTTGACTTTCCGATATTGGGCAGTCCGACAATGCCACATTGAAACCCCATCAGTTTTTGTCCGCCTTGGTGTTTTCGGAACCCGTTTTCGATTTCGGGTCCGGTTTGGGGGGAGGGTGGTTCAGGGCGACCCGGGTCATGAAACCAGCCTCGTCGCCCGCGATCAAGATAGGCATCGCCTCGGCGACGGCGTCGATCACACCGCGCACGTCGTCCATCTCCGATTTGTGAAAATCGGACAGCACGTAGCGTTCGACCTGGTGTTTCTCGCCCGGATGACCGATGCCCATTCTGATCCGCTGGTAATCCTTGCCGATATTGGAATCCAGGCTGCGCAGGCCGTTATGTCCGCCCGCGCCGCCGCCACGCTTGACGCGAATTTTACCCAACACCAGATCAAGCTCGTCATGCATGACGATCACATCCCGCGCCCGGATCTTGTGAAATCGCAGCGCGCTGCTCACGGCCCGTCCCGACAGGTTCATATAGGTCTTGGGTCGCAGCAACAGGGTCTTTTCCCCGTCGATCTCGCCGCTCGACACATAACTCTGAAAGCGCGAGCGCTCGGCGGAAAAGCCGTAACGCCGCGCGATCTCCTCGGCCGCCATAAAGCCGAAATTGTGCCGATTGTTGGCGTATTTCGGTCCGGGGTTTCCGAGGCCGACCAGGACCAGCATGTTCCGCGTTGGGGCCGCCGTCAGGCTCAGCCCTACTCCTTGGTGTCCGCTTCGGCGTCGTCTTTGGCGTCGCCTTCACCCTCGGTTGCGCCTTCGCCCTCGGCGCCTTCTTCACCCCCGCCGGCTTCCGCGGCGGCGGCTTCGGCGGCTTCGTCGGTCACGACTGTCGGCGCAGCTATCGTGGCGATGGTGAAGTCACGGTCCGAAATGACGAATTCCACGCCTTCGGGCAGCTTGACAACGCTGGCGTGAATCGAATCTCCGATTTCGAAACCTTCCAGGGAAATTTCGAAGACTTCCGGAATGTTGTCGGCCGTGCAAGACACTTCCAGTTCATGGCGGACGATGTTCAGCACACCGCCACGCTTGAGCCCGGGGGAGTCTTCCTCATTAAGGAAGTGCGCCGGCACCGAGACCGTAACGCGCCGATCCGCCGAAAACCGCAGAAAATCGACATGCAGAGGCACGTCCGTTACCGGATGGAACTGTATATCACGCGGCAATACCCGGTGATTTTCACCGTCTATCGTAACGTCCAGCAAACGCGTGAAAAACCCTGGAATCAGCAACAATCGCTCAAGCGCCTTGCGTTCGACAGAAAGTGTCACAGGATCAAGTTTGTTGCCGTAGATAACTCCAGGCACGGCCCCAGCCCTGCGTGCGGCTCTGGCGGGCCCCTTCCCTGCCAGATTACGGGGCGACCCGGCCAATAAAATAATGTCAGCCATTTCGGATCTCCAATATGTAATTCAGAAGATGCCGGCCTCCAAGGGTGCCCGGCATCCAGTCCCCACCACGGGGCGGGGCGTGTGTATTTATACGTTCACGTCCGATTAGTCAAACAGGCTGGAGACCGATTTTTCTTCACTGATGCGCAGCATGGCCTCGCCGATCAGGGGCGCGATGGTCAATTGTTCCAGCGTACTGGAGACCCGCATCGCCTCGGTCTGCATAATACTGTCGGTGGTCACCAGCTTTGTGAACGACGAAGATGATATTCGCGATACCGCGCCGCCTGACAATACGCCGTGGGTGGCGTAGGCGGCGACCGATTTTGCGCCGTTTTCCATCAATGCCACGGCGGCGTTGCACAGGGTGCCGCCTGAATCCACGATATCATCGACCAGAATGCAGTCCTGCCCCTTAACATCGCCGATCACGTGCATGACTTCCGATACGCCGGCCCGTTCGCGCCGTTTGTCGATGATCGCGAGATCCGCATCAAGCCGCTTGGCGAAAGCGCGGGCCCGGAACACGCCGCCCACATCGGGCGATACCATGGTCAGGCTGCCATTATCGTATGAATCGCGGATATTGCGGACGAACACCGGTTCGGCCAGCAGATTGTCCACCGGAATATCAAAAAAACCCTGAATTTGCCCGGCATGGAGATCCAGGGTCAGCACCCGGTCCGCGCCGGCGACTGTGATCAGATTGGCCACCAGCTTGGCTGAGATCGGCGTCCGCGGCCCGGATTTGCGATCCTGGCGGGCATAGCCGAAATAGGGCAGGACGGCCGTGATACGCCGCGCCGAACCGCGCTTCAGCGCATCCATTGCGACCAGAAGCTCCATCAAATTGTCATTGGCCGGGTAGGAGGTCGACTGGATGACGAAAACATCCTCACCGCGCACGTTTTCCTGGATTTCGACAAAACATTCCATGTCGGAAAACCGGCGGATCGTGGCCGCGGTTAGAGGAAGGTTCAGATAGGCTGCAATGGCTTCCGCGAGGGGCGGATTACTGTTCGCCGCAATGATCTTCATGGCGGGGTTCTGCCCTTTCTCTAGCTTTCGCCGAAACGTCGTATTTTTGCTGGCTGCGTGTGCCGGAATGTATCAGCGCCCCCGTTTTCTGTAAACGACCGGAAGTCCCGCAGAAGGGTTTTTCGTCATTTTTTGGCCGGGATTTTCAATAGATCGATGACCCCGCCAACGGCGGCATCCGCGACGATAAAGGCAAGCTGGCCCCAGGCCTTGTCCAAAGACCCGGCCGGAACGGCGTTGCTTTGCTTCAAATGTCCGATTTCCACCCCATCGGGACCACGTACCGCCCAAACGATATCAATAGCCTGAAGTTTGTTGTGCGCCGGGGCGACCTGGACCCGGCCCGCTATTTCCATGGTTTTATCCAGCTTGCCCGCCGGTTTGTGTTCCACGATCCGGAGCTTTGCCCGGCGCAAGGCCGCCATCATGGCAAGGCGCAGGGATTTTGGACCGTCGCCCGGCGCCCCGGCGATGGGGGTAACGTATAGCGGTATACGGCTGGAGCGCGCGGCAGGTGTTTCCGGCAAGGCTTCCTGCATGAAAACAGCGATTCCGATCGCCGACTCCGTCGCCAGCTCCGCGATCAAATCCTTCGACCCGTCGCGCCACTCGTTCCACCGCGCCTTGCGGGACAGGCTGTGCCGGCCAATTTGCGCCCCCCGGGAATCCACAAGGTCCCATTCCATGGTGATTCGGACCCAGCCGTCCCCCACTGGCTCGGTTTTCGCGTCACCCTGGAGGAAATAGCTGGCCCGGTTGCCGCTGGTTGCCCAGGCCGGAATATTGCGCGCCAGCAATGCCTTGATCATGGCGTCCGGAAACTGGCTGGCGGCGCCCGCCGGGGCGCTATTGATTTCCAGCACCACCACCCCGGCGCGGTCCGGCAGCAAAAGCAGCGGATTGCCGCGTTCCGCGATGCCGGGCGCGAAAGGCTGCGGCACGGGCTGACAGGCGGCCAGGGTCAGTACGAGCAACAGCATCGCGGCAAATTGTCTGTTTTTGGGCCAGTCAGAAAACACAGGTCGCAAGCATTCCCAGTAAAAGCAGAGCGATGAAGATAATCAGATGTGGCATCGGCGTTAAGCCACGATCGTAATGGCGGATAGCAGCCGGCCGTAATCCGGCTCCTTCCGGTGGGTGGCGCGCCGATAGCTGAAAAACCGGTCTTCCTCGGCGCAGGTGTCGCATCCCAACGCGGTGACGGCGGCCAGCCCGGCGAGAGACAGGCGATGGGCGACATAGGCTTCAAGGTTGAACATGAAATGATCATCCCGCTCGGACGGGCTGAAAAAACGCTCGTGTCCCGGGTTTTCACTCAAAAAGGGTGCGGGGAATTCAGGGCCGACTTCATACGATACATGGCCGATACAGGGGCCGATGGCGGCGACCACCGAGCCGCGCGCGGCGCCCAACGTCACCATGGCGGCGATGGTCGCTTCCAGTATGCCGGATTGCGCGCCGCGCCAGCCGGCATGGGCCGCGCCGATCACGCCGTTTTCCATGTCGGCGAACAGCACGGGCGCGCAATCCGCCGTCAGAATGCCCAGCGCGATTCCCGGATTGCGGGTCACCATGCCATCGGCACGGATCGGGCCGCTGGGCTGCGCGCCGCTGTCGATCACATGCACATCCGCGCCATGCACTTGATAGACCGTGATCAGGGACTCCGCGCCCAGGCCGAGCCGCGCCATGGCCCGTTCCCGGTTGATTGTGACTGCGCGCTCATCGTCATCGGAGCCGAGACCGCAATTCAGCGAATTATAAATGCCATTGCTGGCGCCGCCCTTTCTAGTGAAGAAGCCGTGCCGGATATGGGGAATACGGTC
>CALGIA010000276.1 GCA_937916005.1 uncultured Rhodospirillaceae bacterium | reverse complement strand
GATTAAAAGCAGAAAAATTTATGGAGGATGCTTTGGATTTCAATTTCACCGGAGCTCAGGAATCGATCCGGGAAAACCTGACCAGGCTCTGCGCAAAATATGATGCCGACTATTGGCGGACACGCGACACAGAGGGCGGCATGCCGGAAGAGTTTGTTACCGAGATTGCAAGCGCCGGATGGCTTGGGATCGCCATGCCGGAAGCCTATGGCGGCGCCGGTCTGGGCGTGACCGAGGCTGCGATCATGATGCAGACCATTGCCGAAAGCGGCGCGGCGATGAGCGGCGCATCGGCGATACACATCGCCATATTCGGTCTTAATCCGGTCGTCGTGTTCGGCACTGAAGACCAGAAGCAACGCGCCCTGCCCCCGCTGATCGCGGGCACGGATCGCGCCTGTTTCGGCGTTACCGAACCCAATGCCGGGCTCGACACGTCACAGATCGAAACCCGCGCCGTCCGCGATGCCGGAAGCGGGGACTGGGTGGTTCATGGGCGGAAAATCTGGACCACCACGGCCCAGACAGCCAACAAGATCCTGCTCCTGGCCCGGACCACGCCGATCGACCAGGGCAATCGGCCAACCGACGGTTTATCGCTGTTCTATACGGATTTCGACCGCGCGCGGATCGAAGTTCGTGAAATCGAAAAAATGGGCCGCAAGGCGGTCGATTCCAACATGGTCTTCATCGATGGACTTCACGTTCCGGCGCAGGATTTGGTGGGGGAGGAAGGAAAAGGATTCTCATACATCCTCCACGGTTTTAATCCGGAGCGAATTCTGGTGGCCGCCGAAGCGGTCGGCATTGGCAGGCTGGCGCTGGCGCGTGCCACGGAATACGCAAAGGAACGGGTCGTCTTCGGCCGGCCGATCGGAAAGAACCAGGCCATTCAGCATCCACTGGCGGAAAGCTGGGCCGAACTCGCCGCCGTGGATCTCATGGTGTTCAAGGCGGCCTGGCTTTATGACAATGGCCGCCCTTGCGGGGCCGAGGCCAATGCGGCGAAATATCTCGCCGGCGAAGCAGGCTTTCGCGCCTGCGAACGGGCGGTCATGACCCATGGCGGCATGGGTTACGCCAAGGAGTATCACGTCGAACGCTATCTCCGGGAAATCTTCATCAACCGTATCACTCCAGTCAGCCGGGAAATGATCCTGAACTACATCGGCGAAAGGGTATTGGGTCTGCCGCGGTCTTACTGAGCGGATTTCCCGACTGATCGCCGTTAAATCTGTTTTCAAAATACCATTGAAATTCGATTTTTCAGTCTTGGAATCTGTTTTTACTTATGGTTATAATTTTTTGACGGCCACGGAATGAGACCCCGGATCGCCGAATAAGGTGACCGGTAATATGATGCGACATGCGGCCGCGGGGGCGGGATGAAATGTTGTTAGCGAAGGGTTTGAACAAGATCGTCAAAATCGGCTCGCTGCGGCTTATCGACGCCGACGGCCGAACCCATGAGATTAACGGATCGGACGGTCCCAAATGTACTGTCCGGCTGCATGATCGCGCTCTGCATTTCTCATTGCTCGCCAATCCGTTCCTCAAGGTCGGGGAATCCTACATGGATGGTACGCTGACCATAGAAGAAGGC